>DATJLB010000187.1:0-3371 GCA_035490915.1 Geobacteraceae bacterium | reverse complement strand
GTCCAGCCCCGTCATGATCTTCTTGTGGACCCGCTCGTAGATGCGCGGTACCGAAATCAGCACCGTCGGCCGGACCGCAAGCAGGTCCTCGGGGAGCTTGTCTATGGAGCGGACATGAGCCACGCTGGCTCCGGCCATGATCGGGGTATAGTACCCCACGGTCCGCTCGAAGGTGTGGGAGAGGGGGAGAAAGGAAAGAAGCAGGTCGTCCGGGGAGACCGGCACCCTCTGCAGGCCGGCAAAGGCGTTTGCCAGGATGTTCCCGTGGGAGAGCATCACCCCCTTTGGCCGCCCGGTGGTTCCGGAGGTGTAGATGATGGCGGCGAGCTCGTCCGGCGGGCAATCCCGCACGGCATATTCTCCCGTCATTCCTGTGAGCCATTCATTGAGCCAGGCCAGACGGGGATCGCAGTTTTCCTCGCAGACCCGCTCCAGGGTCACGATCCGTTCGATAAAGGCGAGCCCGTCGCCCACCTGTTCGATCCGCTGCCACTGCTCCAGCCCCTCGATCAGGAGGAGCCGGGTGCCGGTTTCCTTCAGGATGAAGCTGAAATTTTCCGCCCGGTCGTTGACGAAGAGCGGCACCGTCACGAGCCCGAGGCCGAGGCCGGCCAGGTCGAACAACACCCATTCCAGGCAATTCTTCAGCATCACCGCCACCCGGTCCCCCGGCTGCAGCCCCTCCTGCCGAAGCGCTTCCTGCCAGCACCCCGCCAGCCGCCGGACCTCTTCCCAGGAAATCTCCCAGCAGCACTGCCCTTCCGGGGTAAAGCGCCGGTAGGCGCCGGCCTGCGGTGTGCGCCGAAACCTTTCACGGAACAGCCCGGGGATGGTGCGGGCGGTTTGCGGGTCGATAATGTCGGTCGTCTGAGTCATACGGTCCCTTTTTCATCCTCCAGCAGATCCCGCCACCCGTCATCGGGGGCAAAGCGGCTACCGTAGCGCACCTCACAGGCCTTCAGTCGCCCGTAGACCTCCATGACCCCTTCCGACAGGATATGGTGGAGCGGTCCGGCGCGAAACGGCGCGAAACCGGTGCCGAAGATCACTCCTGCATCCAGGAGGTCGCCGTCTTCCGTTACCCCTTCCCGACGGCACGCCACTGCTTCGTTGAGAAGTCTCAGCATCAGCCGCTCCGCGACATGTCCTGCTTCCGGCGTCTTCCCCTTTGGCCTTTCGGGACGGACCGGCCGGCCATTTTTGAAGGAGTAAAAGCCGCGGCCGCTCTTTTTCCCGAGCCGTCCGGCCCCTACCAGCTCTACCAGCCGTTGTGGCACTTCCCCGCCGAACGGTCCCGCCAGGATGCGCGCCACCGAGAGGCAGATGTCGAGCCCTACGGTATCGGCAAGGAGGATCGGCCCCATCGGCATGCCGAACGCGACCGCCGCCCGGTCGATCTCCGCGATCGGTATCCCTTCGGTTTCCATCGCGACCGCCTCCATCAGGTACGGCATCAGGATCCGGTTGACGAGAAACCCGGGAGAGCTCCTGACCGGGAGCGGCAGCCGCCGGATGGCCCGGACGAGGGCGGCTGCCCGGCCGAGCGTCTCCTGGTCGGTGGCCGTTCCCTGCACGATTTCCACCAGCTGCATCTTGGCCACCGGGTTGAAGAAATGGAGCCCAACGAGGCGCTCTGGGCGTATCAGGGCCCCGGCCAGCTCCTCCAGCGGGATGCTGGAGGTGTTGGTGGCGAGGATGGCATCCGGCCGCATCCGCGGCTCGATACTCCGGTACAGGTCCCGTTTTGCCGCGGCGTCCTCGAAAATCGCCTCGATGACGACGTCCGCCTTTGCTACCCCGTCTCCCGCCGGGTCGGGGATCAGGCGATCGAGGGCTGCCTGCACCAGGCGCGGTTCCCGGAGCTTTTTCCGGAAGAGGATGGCGGCCCGCCCGACCGCCGTGGCGAGCCGGAAGGGCTCGATGTCCTGGAGCGTGACCCGCAACCCCTGCAGGGCGCACCAGGCGGCGATATCTCCCCCCATCGTCCCCCCTCCCACCACGTGGACCGGGCGGAAGGCGGCCTCCCCCTTTTTCCCGAGCGCCCTGAGCCGTTCCTGGAGGAGAAAGACCCGCACCAGGTTCCGGGCGGTGGCGCCGGTGATGAGCCGGGCCACGGAGCGCGCCTCTTCCCGGAGCATCGCAGCAGGGTCGCCCCCGAACCGCTCCCAGAGGTCGATCAGGGCGTACGGTGCGGGGTAGTGCTCCCGCCTGGCATGCCTGGACACCGTGCGTCGCAGGTACCAGGCGACGAGCGGCCGCGCGAACCCCATGGCGGTAAGGTAATTAAGAAAGCCGCGGCCGGTTGGGGAAGGGGCATGGCGGATCATTGTCCGGGTCCCGTTTTCCAGGTGCCGCTCCGGCACGGCATAGTCCACGAGTCCAAGCTTGGCGGCCTTGCGCGCGGCAACGCTCCTGCCGGTCAGCATCAGCCCCAGCGCGGGTACCGGGCCGATCAGGCGCGTGAGGCGCACCGTCCCGCCGAAGCCGGGGTGGATTCCGAGCTTCACCTCGGGGAGGCCGAGCTGGGTCTCCGGGGTGTCGGCGGCGATCCGGTAGCGGCAGGCGAGCGCCAGTTCCAGTCCTCCCCCGAGGCAGAAGCCGCTGATGAGGGCGACGGTGGGGACCGGAAAACGTTCCAGCTGGGTGAAGACCGCCTGCCCCCGCTCGATGAGCGCCAGAGCGGCCCCCTCGTCGGTAAGCTCGGTAAATTCGGTGACGTCCGCGCCGGCGATGAACCCGTTTGTCTTCCCGGAGCGGACCACCAGACCCTTCGGCCGGTGCCGGGCGATCTCTTCCAGGACCCGGGCCAGCTCTTCCAGCGCCTCCCGGGAGAGGGCGTTGACGTTCTTGTCCGCCCGGTCGAAGATGAGCCAGACGATCCGCTCGTCATCCTCCTCGAATCGCCAGTGGCGGTACTTTTCGCCGTCAGGCGCCATGGGACACCTCCTCGCCGCGCTCGATCAGCATCGCCCCCCCCTGACCACCGCCGATGCAGAGACTCGCCATTCCCCGCCGGCCGTTTTCCCGTTCCAGGACGCGGAGAAGGTGGAGGACGATCCGTGCGCCGCTCGTCCCGACCGGGTGCCCGATCGCCACCGCGCCGCCGTCCACGTTGAGGCGCTCCTGGGGAATCGGTGCGAAGGGGGTGGCGAGGCCGAGCTCCTCCCGGCAGTATGCAGGGCTCTGCCACGCCTCCAGGCAGGCGAGTACCTGCGCGGCGAACGCCTCGTTGATCTCCCAGAAATCGATGTCTTCTACCGACAGGGCCTGACGCCGCAGGATCGGGGCCATCGCGTGTACCGGGCCGAGACCCATTTGGGAAGGTTCCACCCCGGCCCACGCGCAATCGACGATCCGCCCCAGGACCGGCA
>DATJLB010000186.1:0-6127 GCA_035490915.1 Geobacteraceae bacterium | reverse complement strand
GCGGGGAGAGAAAAGACGACGAAAATTATATCACGTCGGGTTTCAAAGAAAAGTAGAATATTGTAAACGCGGCGACTCCGAAGAGGAAACGGTGGATCAGAGCCGCTCCATGTATCCCGTCACGTCTGCCGCCAATTCCGGGGAGTCGATCAGAACCGACAGCTCGTTGTTGTGCCGGAGGGCCCCTTGGCTCAGGTTGTGGCTACCGAGGAAGACATAGCGGCCATCGATGACCGCAGCCTTCACATGGGTAACGACCGCAGGCGAGTCGAAAAAGACCCGGACGCCGCCCCGGGAGAGAAATGCCGCGGTATGGCGGTTTTCCGCCGTCAGGCTGTCCCCCTTCCTGCCGTTATCCCTCTCCAGGATGACTGTGACCTCCACTCCGCGGCGTCTCGCCCTGACCAGTTCCTCGGCGATCCTCTCCGGCGGATTGCCGGCGCTCCCGGTTGTCTTGAAGAGGTAGAAGGTACAGAGGATGCTTTTTCGGGCATCCTTGATCCCCTGGAGAAAGGCCTCCCCGTATTCCCGGTTCGGCAACAGGCGGGTGCGTGTCTGGTATGCCTCACCAGCTGACAAAGGATTGAGAGGCGAAAGAAGCAAAACAGCGGCGAGAACCAGGATGGTAACACGAAGAGAGGCCATGGGCACACCGTCCAATGCTGATTGATACGCCTGTAATGCCGAAACGTTCAACTGCCCTGGTTCAGCTCAGGATATCCTTTACCTTGTCGAAGAAGTTTTTCCGGAAGGGATGGGCATCCTCGCCGCTCTCCCGGGCGAACTCCTCCAGAAGCTCCTTCTGCCGCTTGTTCAAATTGGTGGGGGTCTCCACCCGGATGATCGTCAATTGGTCTCCCCTGCCGTATCCCTGCAGGACCGGCACCCCCTTGCCGCGCAGTCGGAACGTCTTGCCGGTCTGGGTCCCTTCGGGAATCTTCAACGACGCCTTGCCGTCGAGTGTCGGGATGTCCAGCTCGCAGCCGAGCGCCGCCTGGGTGAAGCTGATAGGGATCTCGCACAGGACGTCGTTCCCTTCCCGCTTGTATACCGGGTGCTCGCGTACCGCGATGTAGACGTAGAGGTCGCCGTTACCTCCCCCTTTGAGCCCCTGCCCCCCTTCCCCGGAGAGCTTGAGGCGGTTGCCGGTCTCCACCCCGGGAGGGATCTTCACCGACAGGTTCTTGACGTCCCGCACACTGCCGGTGCCGCGACAGTCCGGGCACGGACTTTCCACAACCTTCCCTTCGCCGTTGCAGGCGGAGCAGGTCTTGCTGACGCTGAAAAAGCCCTGCTGGAAGCGAACCTGTCCCGCCCCACGGCAGGTGGGGCAGACCTTCGGCTCGGTACCTGGCTTTGCGCCGCTCCCACCGCACTTCCCGCACTGCTTGGCGTACGGAACCTCGATTGTGGTTTCCACCCCGAAGGCCGCCTCTTCAAAGGCAAGCTCCATGTCGTAGCGCAGGTCGTCTCCCCGCCGGCCGCGGCCACGTTGCCGCGTGCCACCGAAGATGTCGCCGAAGATGTCGCCGAAGATGTCGCCGAACGGGCTCCCCGCGCCGAACCCGAAGCCGCCGCTGGAAAAGCCCCCGGCGCCGAGCCCGGCATGGCCGAACTGATCGTACTGGGCCCTTTTCTGGGCGTCGGAAAGGACCTCATACGCCTCCGAGAGCTCCTTGAACTTCTCCTCCGCCTCCTTGTCCCCCTGGTTCTTGTCGGGGTGGAACTGGATCGCCAGCTTCCGGTAGGCCTTCTTTATCTCCGTGTCCGAGGCGTTCTTGTGGACGCTGAGGATCTCATAGTAATCGCGTTTTTCGTTGCTTGCCAAAACAGGTTCCTTTTATCCTTATCAAATACGCATAGGGGCGCAGCATCCTGCGCCCCTACGGTCTAACCGGCAGATTGTCGCCAGCTTATTTCTTGTCCTTATCTTCCTTGACCTCTTCGAATTCGGCCTCCACAACCTTTTCGCCTTTTTCTTCCTCCTTCGGGGTCTCGCCCGCTTCCCCCCCTTGAGGCTGGGCCTTGGCGTAGACCGCCTCGGCGAGCTTGTGGGAAGCCTGCATCAGCTCGTCGCTCGCCTTCTTGATGGCGTCGAGGTCGCTCCCTTCCATCGCCTTCTTCAGAGCGGCTACGCCGTCCTCGATCCGCTGCTTCTCGGAGGCGTCGATCTTGTCGCCGAACTCCTTCAGCGACTTCTCGGTCTGATAGACAAGGCTGTCGGCATGGTTACGCGCCTCTATCAGCTCCCGCTTCTGCTTGTCCTCGGAGGCGTGGGACTCGGCGTCCCGCACCATCTTGTCAATCTCCTCCTTGGAAAGGCCACTGGAGGCGGTGATCCGGATCGACTGCTCCTTGCCGGTCCCGAGGTCCTTGGCCGAAACGTGGACGATCCCGTTGGCGTCGATGTCAAAGGTCACCTCGACCTGGGGGACGCCGCGGGGTGCCGCCGGGATGCCGGTCAGCTCGAAGTTGCCGAGCGTCTTGTTGTCCGGGGCCATCTCCCGCTCACCCTGTAGGACGTGGATGGTGACCGCCGGCTGGTTGTCGCTCGCTGTGGAGAAGACCTGGCTCTTGCGGCAGGGGATGGTGGTGTTCTTGTCGATCAGCTTGGTCATCACGCCGCCGAGGGTCTCGATCCCGAGAGAGAGCGGGGTGACGTCGAGGAGCAGGACGTCCTTCACCTCGCCCCGGAGAACGCCCGCCTGGATGGCGGCACCGATCGCCACCACCTCGTCCGGGTTCACCCCCTTGTTGGGCGCCTTGCCGAAGATCTCCTGCACCTTTTTCTGGACCACCGGCATCCGGGTCATCCCCCCGACCAGGATCACCTCGTCCACGTCGGCCGCGGAGAGGCCGGCGTCCTTCAGGGCGGTCCGGCAGGGGCCTTCCAGCTTGGCGATCAGCTCGGCGCAGAGCGCCTCCAGCTTCGCCCGGGAGAGCTTCATCTGGAGGTGCTTCGGACCCGTGGCGTCGGCGGTGATGAACGGGAGGTTGATGTCGGTCTCCATGGAGGTGGAGAGCTCGCACTTCGCCTTCTCGGCCGCCTCCTTGAGGCGCTGCAGCGCCATCTTGTCGCCTCTCAGGTCGATCCCCTGGTCTTTCTTGAACTCGTCGGCGATCCAGTCGATCACCTTCTGGTCGAAGTCCTCGCCGCCGAGGAAGGTGTCGCCGTTGGTCGACTTCACCTCGAAGACCCCCTCACCCAGCTCCAGGATGGAGATGTCGAAGGTCCCGCCGCCGAGGTCGAAGACCGCGATCTTCTCCTCCTTCTTCTTGTCAAGGCCGTAGGCGAGGGCCGCGGCGGTCGGCTCGTTGATGATCCGGAGCACGTTCAGGCCCGCGATTTTCCCCGCGTCCTTGGTCGCCTGACGCTGGGAGTCGTCGAAGTAGGCGGGAACGGTGATGACCGCATCGGTCACTGTCTCCCCGAGATAGTTCTCGGCGGTCTGCTTCATCTTCTGCAGTACCATGGCAGAGATCTCCGGCGCGGAATAGCGCTTGTCGCGCACCTCTACCCAGGCGTCACCGTTGTCGGCCCGGACGATCCTGAAGGGGGAGATGGCGATGTCCCGCTTTACCACGTCGGTGTCGAACTTGCGGCCGATCAGGCGCTTGATGGCGTAGAGGGTGTTTTCCGGGTTGGTGACCGCCTGGCGCTTCGCCTGCTGCCCCACCAGCCGTTCGCCGCTCTCGGCGAAGGCGACCATCGACGGGGTCGTGCGGCTCCCTTCCACGTTCGCTATGACAACCGGCTCCCCCCCTTCCATGACGGCCACGCAGGAATTGGTGGTGCCGAGGTCGATCCCGATAACTTTGCTCATATGAAAAAATCCTCCTTTGTAATGTCTAGTCAGAAGCTAATCATCCCCCGCACGAAAAGCAAGGGGGGCGGAAAAATAAGTTCACGTTCTGTGTTCAACGTTCAAGGTTCGAAGCCCCGAAACTACTCCCCCTTTTTCGGAGCAGCCACCACGACCATCGCCGCCCGCAGCAGGCGGTCGTTCAGCATGTACCCCTCCTGGAACACCTCGGCGACCGTGTTGGGAGGAAGCTCGTCGCTCTCCACCTGGTGAACGGCGTGGTGCACGGCCGGGTCGAACGGGGCCCCCTTGGCGACCTCCAAAGGAACGACGCCGAACTTCTTCAGCACCGACTGGAGCATGCCGTAGGTGAGCTTCACCCCTTCGATGACCGCCACCTGCGTCTCCTCGGAGGCGTGGGTGAGCGCCCGTTCCATGTTGTCCAGAATCGGCAGGATCTCCAGGATCAGGCTCTCGTTACCGTACTTGAGGAGCTCTTCCTTCTCCTTCTGCGTCCGTTTCCGGTAGTTCTCCAGGTCGGCCCGCTCGCGCACGAACTTGTCCCAGTTCGCTTTTGCCTCGGCCTCCTTGGCCGCCAGCGCCTCCTCCAGCTGCTGTATCCGCTCATCGCCCCCCCCCTGCTCGGCGGCAGGGACGGCAGCGGCCTCCTGTTCGGTATGTTCCGCATCGCCCGGATGGGCGTGGTTCTTTTTCTTGTCCACGGTAATCGTTCTCCTTAAGTTTTTGCCAACCGGGCGCGGGATTTCGTCCAGATCGTCGCCGGCCCGCAGAAACCGTGCCGAGGCGTAGCACCCATAGGGCGTAAACAGCGCTACGTTGAGGCAGGGTTTCGAGGACACGGCGGCGAGATGGCGGAAGATCGCGCACGCCCAAGGCTATTCCACTTCCAGAATCCGGCTCACCAGCTGCGCCGTGTAGTTCACGATCGGGATCACCTTGGCGTATCCCATCCGGGTGGGACCGATCACCCCGAGCACCCCGAGGGTGTTTTTCCCCGTCATGTAGGTGGCGGTGATCAGGCTCATCCCCATCATCTGGCTCAGGTGGGCCTCCGAGCCGATGTAGATGTTGACCCCCTGCGCTTCAAGGCAGCGGTCGAGGAGCCCCAGGATCTGCCCCTTTTCCTCGAAAGCCCGGAAGATCTCCTTCATCCGCCCGACGTCGGCAAACTCGGGTTGTTCCAGGATGTTAGCCTGCCCCCCGATGAACACCTCGGCCTCGGTATCGATCAGGGTTTCCTGGGAAAACCGGAGCGCCTGCGCCAGGAGGGCGTCGTACTTGATCTTGTCGCTCCGCATCTCTTCCAGGATCCGCTCCTTCACCTGAGCGATGGTGAGCCCCTGGAGGAGGTGGTTCAGGTAGTTGGCCATCCGGGTGAGGTCTGCGGCGTGCAGTTCCTCGTCGGTCTCGATGAGCTTGTTCTGGACAGTCCCGTTCTGGGAAACGAGGATGGCGAGGAGCCGCCGCCCCCCCAGCTTGACGAACTCGATCTGCCGGAACAGGTTGGCGGTGAAGCGGGGGGCGACCACGATCCCCATGTAGTGGGAGAGGGTCGAAAGCGTCCGGCTCGTCTCCCTGAGCACCTCTCCCAGGTCTTTCCCGGCGAGGCTGCAGCGCTTGCGGATCTCTTCCTGCTCCTCCCGCGCGACGTTCCGTACCTCCAGGAGCGAATCGACGTAGAAGCGGTAGGCCTTGTCGGTGGGGACCCGGCCGGCCGAGGTGTGGGGGGAGGCGAGAAAACCGAGCTCCTCCAGGTCGGACATGACGTTGCGGACCGTGGCGGGAGACAGGGAAAGGTCGTGCCGGCGGGTGACCGTCCGGCTCCCTATCGGTTCGGCCGTCGCGATGTAGTCCTCGACGATCGCCTCGAGGATCTGCCTGCTTCGCTCTGTCAGCTGATCACGCATATGCGCCCCAAAAAAATTTAGCACTCATCATTCCCGAGTGCTAATCCTTTCCCAATCTAATAACAATTACCCGACTTGTCAAGGGAATTCCCGAAAAAAATGGCCCGTTCCGGAGGGGCGATGAGGGCCTCAGACGAACCTCATGAACACCCGGTTGGCAAGGAGAAGTCCCCGCTCGGAAAGCCGCAGAAACCCCGCCTCGCGCTCGATGAGTCCTTCGGCGAGAAGCTCCGCCAGCTCTTCCCGATAGGCCTCCTCCACGGTGCGGCCGAAGTCGCGGCAAAACTGCGCCTCCTCGACTCCTTCCCGCAGCCGCAGGCCGAGAAAAAAGAATTCCGACATGGCGTCCCGTTCGGCAAGCGTGGTCATGTCCTCCTCGGGGATGACGGCGCAGCT
>DATJLB010000185.1:0-4013 GCA_035490915.1 Geobacteraceae bacterium | reverse complement strand
CAACAGAAAAGGTTTTTGCGTTTTTACCAGTCGGGCGCGAGATTTTGACTCGGCCTGCGGCCTCGCCCTAAGGGCAGCCTTCGCTGTCCAATTTGCTTTGCAAATTGTGGCCAGATCGTCGCCGGCCCGCAAGACGCCTTGCTGAGGCGTAGCCCGGCTACGTCGAAGCGGGGCGTCGAGGACACGGCGGCGAGATGGTCGGAAGACCGCGCCCGCTCGTTACTCGCCGCTCACGTCCAGCGCTGCGATTCGCAAGGACGGCGATCCGACCGCCCCGAAGAAGCGGAGGTCATCCCCCACCGCCTCCACCCTTCCGAACAGCTCCAGGATGTTTCCGGCGATGGCGATCCCCTTGACCGGCACGGTCACCCGCCCCTTCTCGATCAGGAAACCGGCGGCCCCGACAGAAAAATCCCCCGAGATCGGGTTGGCGGTGTGCATCCCCATCACCTCGGTCACCAGGATCCCCCGGTCGATCCCTGCCGGCAGTGAACCGGCGGAGGCGGTGCCGTTCTCGATGAAGAAATTGTTCATCCCGAGCCGCGGCGGCCCTTTCACCCCGCCGCGCGCCGCGTTCCCGGTGGACACCTTTCCCGCCTTGCGGGCAGAGGGAAAGTCGTACAGGAACCCCCGCAGGACGCCCCCTTCCACGAGCACGGTGTTCCTGCGGGGGGCACCCTCGCCGTCGAACGGGGCGGTTGCCATCCCGCCGGGGAGGGTGCCGTCGTCCCTGATCCTGACGAACGGGGCGAACAACTGCTCCCCCTCCCGCCCCGCCAGGAGCGACTTCCCCTTCTGGACATTCTCCGCCAGGAACGCGGGGGCGAGCACCTCCAGGATTTCCGTCGCCACGTAATTGTCGAGGATCGCCGGGCAGCGCATCGTTGGCCCCTTGCGCGCCCCGAGGAGCCCGGCGGCCTTCGCGGCGGCGCGTCCGGCAATCTCCTCCACCCGGACGTCGCCGAAGGAAGTGCCGAAGCCGAAGTCCCACCCCATCTGGGAATCCCCCCCCTCCTCCGCCACGGCGGAGACGCTTCCGGAAACGGAGGTGCCGCGATAGAACCCGTCCACCCCGAGGGAGTTCCTGATGGCGACCTCGTAGCTCGATTCGCCGTAGCTCGCCTTCCGGACCCGCTTCACGCGGGGGTCGGCGGCAAGGGTCAGCCGCTCCAGCGCTACCGCCCGCTCGACCTTCTCGGCTTCACCGACAAGCGCCAGTCCTTCATCGAACAGCCCCGGAAGGTCGGGGTACGCCTCCGGCGGCGGAAGGCCGAGCGACGCGTCGGCGCTCTGGTTCTCGGCACCTACCAGGGCGTTGTCGATCATCCGCCCAAGGTCGGTGTCGTCCAGGCTGGTGGAAAAGGAAAAACCCATCCGCCCGCCCGTCAGTACCCGGACGCTCACCCCCGCGGGGGCGGAGCAGGTGAAGGTATCGACCTTCTGCTCCTTTACCTCGATCGAGAGGTTGCGGGAAGCGACCTGGAAGATCTCCCAGCCGTCCAGTTTGCGCCGCTGTAGGAGGGATGAAACTTTATCGGCAATCACGTTGAAATCCATAGCAGCACCCATTTAGTTAGAAGGAGTCAGATAGCTTTAGCCAACCGGGCGCGAGATTTCGGCCAGATCGTCGCCGGCCCGCAAGAAGCCTTGCTGAGGCGTAGCAGCGCTACGTCGAAGCGGGGCTTCGAGGACACGGCGGCGAGATGGTCGGAAGACCGCGCCCGCTTACAGATCCAGCACCATCGCTATTTCATCACAATCCGGAAACTTCACGCACTTCATGCAGTCCCCCCACACCTTATGCGGCAGCTCCGACTTGTCGACGACCCGGAAGCCGAACTTGCCGAAGAAGTTCGGCTTGTAGGTGAGGCAGAAGACCCGCTTCAGGCCGATCTCCCGCGCCTCGTCAATGCAGGCGCGGACAAGCTCGGTGCCGATCCCCTTCCGGCCCGCATCCTCCGAGACCGCCACCGACCGGACCTCGGCCAGGTCCTCCCAGACGATGTGGAGGGCGGCGGTGCCGAGGAGCCGCCCCTTCTCCTCGCAGATGTAGAAGTCCCGGAGCGCCTCGTACAACTCCGAGAGCGAGCGGGAGAGCATGTCGCCCCGGTTGGCGAAGTGGGTGAGGAGCTTTTGGATCTCTTTTACATCTCTTATCTCGGCCTTGCGCAGCATAGGTGTTTCCTTTCTACAGGATTCCGTCACGGATTCGGAAAAAGCTCCAGATGCAAGGCGCGCGAGGAGCGGGGCGCGAGGCGTACTGGAGGTACGTTGAGCGTCACGCGACGAAGTGCAACGCCGCAGATGGACGTTTTACGAATCCGTCCGTGCCTCCGCGATCATCTCCCTGGCATGCTCCAGCGTCGTCTCCGTAATCTTTGCCCCCCCCAGCATCCGCGCCATCTCCGCCACCCGCTCCTCGCCGTCGAGGTATGTGACCGAGGTGACGGTCCGGCCGTTGGCGACCCGCTTCTCCACCCGGAAGTGGGAATCGGCAAAGGCCGCTACCTGAGGGAGATGGGTGATGCAGAGGACCTGCTGGCCGCGCGCCACCAGCTTAAGCTTCTTCCCGACGAGCGCCGAGGTGGCGCCGCCGATGCCGCTGTCCACCTCGTCGAACACCAGGGTCGGGACATCGCTCTCGGGGTGGACCTGCTTGAGTGCCAGCATCAGGCGGGAGAGCTCACCACCCGAAGCGATCCGGGCAAGCGGCTTAGGTGTCTCACCCGGGTTGGGGGAGAAGAGAAACTCCGCCCGCTCCATCCCCCCCGCTCGCGGTTCGGCAAGCCTCTCGAAGGCGACCTCGAACAGGGCGTTTCGCATCGCGAGTTCGTGGAGTTCCCGCTCCATCGCCTCCTTCAGCGTCCGGGCGGCGGCAGCGCGGGCCGCCGAAAGTTCGCTCCCCTTCGCCGCAAGAAGCTCCTCCTGCTCCCGCAACGCACGATCCAGCTCCGACCGCGTTTCCTCCCGGTGCAGGAGCCCCGTCAGTTCCCGGTCGACCTCCTCCTTGTAGGCGAGGATCTCCGCCACGCTCGGGGCGTACTTTTTCTTGAGCCGGCCGATCAGGTCGAGCCGGTCGTCCACCGCCTGGAGCCGCTGCGGGTCTGCCTCGACCCTGGCGGCGTAGTCGCGAAGCGCCAGAGCCGCATCCTCGATCTGGATGTGGGCGCTGTTCAAGGTATCACGGAGCTCGGCCATTGCCGGGTCGATCGCGCTGATCTCGCCGACGCAGGAGAGCGCCTGGCCGAGCCCCCCGAGTACGGCGGCGTCGTCGCCGTAGAGGAGCTCGAACGCCTGCTGGCTGTTCTGGAGAAGCTTTTCCGCGTGGGCGAGGAGCTGCCGTTCCTGCTCCAGCTCCTCTTCCTCGCCGGCGGAAAGGGCCACCGCGCCTATCTCCTCCGCCTGGAACGAGAGGAGGTCGATCCTGCGCGCCGCTTCCCGCTCCCCTTCCTCCAGCCGCCGGATTTCGGCGAGGGTCCGCCGATACTCCTCGTAAATCGCGGCGTATTCGGCGCGCAGCGGGACGAGCCAGCCGCAATCGTCCAAAAGCCGCAGGTGGTTATCGGGTTTCAGGAGGGTCTGGGATTCGTGCTGGCCGTAGATGTTGATCAGTTGCCGGGCGAGGTCGGCGAGGGCACCGATGGTAGAGAGCCCGCCGCCGACAAAGACCCTGTTCCGCCCCGAACGGGCGACCACCCGCTTCACGAGGAGCTCGCAGTCGCATTCCACCCCGGTCTCGGCCAGCCGGGCGCGGATCGCGGGGTGGCCGGAGAGGTCGAAGAGCGCCTCCACGGTCGCCTCCTCCTCCCCGGTCCGGATCAGGTCGGCGGATGCCCGTCCCCCGAGGATCAGGTTCACCGCGTCGATGATGATCGACTTCCCCGCCCCGGTCTCGCCGGTGAGAACGTTGAGCCCCCCCCGGAACGGGACGTGGAGCGAGTCGATGATGGCGAAGTTCTTGATAAACAGATCAGTGAGCATGTTCGATGTTCGATGTTCGATGTTCGATGTTC
>DATJLB010000184.1:0-2337 GCA_035490915.1 Geobacteraceae bacterium | reverse complement strand
CGCTCGGGGATTCAACCAGCCCCTTCAGGAGCGCCTTGATGTAGAGCCCCGTCCCCCCAACCACGAACGCCCGCTTGCCGCGGCCGTGAATGTCGGCAATGGCCCGGATCGCCTCCCTGCGGAAATCGGAGGCGGAAAAGTTGACGTCGGGGTCGACGATGTCGATCAGGTGGTGCGGGATGCGCCGGCGGAGCTCGTCGGAAGGCTTCGCCGTGCCGATATCCATACCACGGTAGACTTGCATCGAATCGGCATTGACAATCTCTCCGTCGAACCGCTCCGCAAGGCGTACGGCGAGCTCCGTCTTACCTGACGCAGTCGGCCCGAGGATGATCACCAGCCGAGACCTCTGACCAGCTTCACGATTCACCGTTTACTACCTCTTAAACATCCGCTCGATCTCGGCCAGTCCGATCTTCCGGAATACCGGCCTCCCGTGGGGGCAGTTGCTGGAGAACTCGGTGAGATCCATCTGAACGAGGAGGGCATTGATCTCCGGCAGCGTGAGCGGGCTTTTCCCCCGGACCACGCTGTGGCAGGCTATCCGGGTGAGCATCTCCTCCTGGATATCGGCAAAGGTTCGGGTTCTGCCGAGCCCCGAGAGCTCCTCCAGGATGTCCCGCAGGATTCGAAGGTACTCTCCACCCGCCAAAAGTCTCGGCACCCCCTTCAGCAGCCAGGTGGAACCGCCGAACGCATCCAGTTCGAAGCCGAGGCGGGTAATATCCGGGCAGTGCTCCGTCATGGTCGCACCCTCCCGGAATGAAAGCTCCAAGGTTTCGGGGAAGAGGAGCCCCTGGGATTCCACCCCCCCGGCAGCGAACTGGTGCTTCAGCCGCTCGAAGGCGACCCGCTCGTGGGCGGCGTGCTGATCGATCACCACCAGATCACTCCCGTCCTGGCAAAGAATGTAGGCGGCGTTGAACTGACCGATCACCGTGAGCCCCGAAAAGTAGCCGGACGGTTCCGTCTCAGTTTCGAGTTTCGAGTTCTGAGTTTCGAGACTCGCATCCCTCATCCCAGCTACCGAGCGCCGTGTTCCGAATCCTGCGGGTAAACTCTGCTGCCGCTCCTCCTGGGGGTTGTACCGTGCCAACGACTCCCGTACCTCTTCGATCCGCTGCGCGCTTGCCGAAGCGGGCGACGGAGTCACCGGCGAAGTAGCTGGCATAGACACAATCGTGGACGCTGTCCGGCGGACCGCGGGCTTGACCCAGGGGGTGGCACGGAGCACCGAGTCCACCGCCGCCTGAATGGTGTCATGCACCCTTCCCTGCTCCCGGAACCTCACCTCGTGCTTGGTGGGATGGACATTGACATCCACCTCCCCCGGCGGGACTCCGATGAACAGTATCACCACCGGATAACGCCCCCGCTCCATGAAATTCCGGTAGGCCTGGAGGATGGCATGCTGCACCACCCGGTCGCGGATGAAGCGGCCGTTGATATAGGTGTAGAGATGAGACGCCGCCGACCGGCTGCATTCGGGGGGGGCGATGAGCCCCGTGACAGTCGTCCCCTCCGCAGCAAAGTCCACCGGGTAGAGACCGGCACCCAGTGAGGTTCCGAGAAGCGACGAGACCCGCTCCTTCAGGTCGCCGTTCAATGCGCGGAAGACGGTCCTGCCGTCGGAGAGGTAGGTGAAACGGACCTCCGGACGGGAGATGGCGAGCCTCACCAGGAACTCCCCCACATGGCCGGTTTCGGTTTCCGTGCTTTTCAGGAACTTGAGGCGGGCCGGGGTGTTGAAGAAGATGTTCCGGACCGCGATGGACGTCCCCCGGGCCATGCCGCAGGACTTCACCTCCCTGATCCTTCCCCCCTCGGCGTAGATCTCGGTCCCCTCGATCGTCCCCTCCGGCCTGGTGGCAAGGGTGAAGCGGGAAACCGAGGCGATCGAGGGAAGCGCCTCCCCCCGGAACCCGAGGGTGGCGAGCTGGAAGAGGTCGGCATCGCTCGCGATCTTGCTGGTGGCGTGCCGCTCCAGGGAAAGAAGGGCATCCTCGCGGGTCATCCCGCTGCCGTTGTCGGTCACCCGGATGAGCCGCTTTCCCCCGGACTCGATCTCCACCGCCACCTCGCTCGCACCTGCGTCGAGGGCGTTCTCCACGAGCTCCTTCACCACCGAGGCGGGGCGTTCCACCACCTCGCCGGCGGCAATCTTGTTGGTCAGGTTTTCGGGGAGGATCTTGATCCGAGGGGACACTTCTTATCTCCGTATGGCTACGAAAAAGCAGAGCCTCTGGCTGAAGAGTCAGAGGCTCTGCGACTTCAATATTCATTGCACATTATAGGTTTACCTGTACTGTAGAGATAGCGCTATTGGACCCTTCAGTG
>DATJLB010000183.1:0-22193 GCA_035490915.1 Geobacteraceae bacterium | reverse complement strand
ATGAACTCGTGGGAGGAGGAGCCGCCGATGGAGCCGGTGTCCGCCTCAACGGCGCGGAACCTGAGGCCGCACCGCTCGAAGATCCGCCGGTAGGCCTGATACATCTTGTCGTAGGAGAGGTCGGCGGCGGCGCTGTCCACGTCGAACGAGTAGGCATCCTTCATGATGAACTCCCGGCCGCGCATCAGCCCGAAGCGGGGGCGGATCTCGTCGCGGAACTTCCCCTGGATCTGGTAGAGGTTGAGGGGCATCTGCCGGTAGCTCTTCACCTCGCGCCGCACGAGGTCGGTCACCACCTCCTCGTGCGTAGGTCCCAGGCAGAACTCGGCGTCCTTCCGGTCCCGGAAACGGAGGAGTTCCTTGCCGTACTGCTCCCAGCGCCCCGATTCCTGCCAGAGCTCGGCGGGCTGCACGGTCGGCATCAGGATCTCGATGGCACCCGCACGGTTCATCTCCTCCCGGACGATTTTCTCCACCTTGCGGATGGAACGCAAGCCCAGGGGAAGGTAGTTGTAGACGCCGGCGGCGAGCTTGCGGATCATGCCGGCCCGGAGCAGCAACTGGTGGGAGATGACCTCGGCGTCGGAGGGGGTCTCCTTCACCGTCGGCACGAAATACTGGGAATAGCGCATAAAAACCTCTAGGTATGAGTTTTGAGTTATGAGTTTTGAGTTATGAGTTTTGAGTTAAAAAGCTCTTGTCTTGAGGTTTGATTTCCCAACTCAAAACTAAGAACTCACAACTCAAGACTCCTTGATGATCTTGTCCACCTCGGCCAGGAGCGCCTCCACCATCTCGCTCTCCGGCACCTTGCGGACCACCGCGCCGTGGCGGAAGAGGAGCCCCTCTCCCTTGCCGCCCGCGATCCCCACGTCCGCCTCCCGCGCCTCTCCGGGGCCGTTCACCACGCACCCCATGACCGCGACGGTGATCGGCGTGTCGATCCCGGCGAGCCTCTTCTCCACCTCCTCGGCCACCCCGATCAGGTTGATCTGACAGCGGCCGCAGGTGGGACAGGAGACGAAGTTGACGCCATGGGAGCGGAGCCCGAGGGACTTCAGGATCTCGAACCCGACCTTTACCTCGTCCACCGGGTCGCTGGTCAGGGAAACCCGCATGGTGTCGCCGATCCCGTCGGCGAGCAGGATGCCGAGGCCGACCGACGACTTGACGGTCCCGGAAAAGATGGTCCCCGCCTCGGTGATCCCGATGTGCAGCGGATAGTCCACCTTTTCCGACAGGAGCCGGTAGGCCGCCACGGTCTTCATCACGTCGGAGGCCTTGAGCGAAATCTTGATCTGGTCGTAGCCGAGCTCTTCGAGGATCCGGACGTGCCCGAGGGCCGACTCCACCATCGCCTCGGCGGTCGGGTGGCCGTATTTCTCCAGGAGCTCCTTTTCCAGCGAGCCGGCATTCACGCCGATTCGGATCGGCACGAGCCGCTCCCTGGCGGCCTTCACCACCTCCTCGACCTTCCACCGCTCCCCGATATTCCCCGGGTTGAGCCGCAGGCCGTCGATCCCGCCGTCGAGTACTTTCAGGGCGAGCTTGTAGTCGAAGTGAATGTCGGCGATGACCGGGATCGGGCTCTGTGCCTTGATCTTTCCGAGCGCCTCGGCCGCCGTCATGTCCGGTACCGCGCAGCGGATGATCTCGCACCCCGCGTCGGAAAGGCGCTGGATTTGAGCGAGCGTCGCCGCCACGTCGCGCGTGTCCGTGTTGCACATCGACTGGACCGAGCAGGGCGCCCCCCCGCCGATCTTCACGTTCCCTATCTGGATCTGTCTGGTCGTTTTTTTCATAACGGGGCATAGTAGCGAAAAGAGGGGGGAAAAGTCAAGGGAGGTTTGACGGAGAAAGCCTCTCGCTTCACACTCACGCTGGATGATAGCGAGGTACCTCCCAAGCATATGGCAGGGGGCACAGCAAACCTCTGTTGGTATTCGGGATACGCGCCTCCTGCGCCTTTCTCTAACCGAAGAGCAGATAGACAAAACCATCTGGAAGGGTGAGGGGACGCAGTTGATTATCAGGCTATCAACAAAGCAACTACGTCCCCCCCCAACTATGGAGAAGTGAGGATAGTGCCTCCAGCTCCAACTGCTACAAACTGGGTCCCCGCCCAGACAACACTTTGTAGAATCATGGTCGTACCAAATGTCTGAGATGTCCATGCGACTCCGTCCGAAGAAGAAAGAATGAGACTGTTGGACCAACTGCCCCCTACGGCCACATACTGTGAACCGGACCAAGCGATGCCATTTGCATTGCTAACGTCTCGTAGTGTCCACGTTATGCCATCGGGTGAGGTAAAAATCCCATTCCCTACAGCGACAAATTGCGTTCCTGACCAGACCACTCTATTCAGTAGAATTGGAATATCGGCTCGTCTTGTCCATGTGATCCCGTCAGGCGAGGTCAGAATAGCCCCGTTGCCTACCACTACAAACTGCGTTCCGGACCAGGCTACCCCGGACAATTGAGCGTTAAGAGCGCCTGAATCCCGCAGAGTCCACTTTACTCCGTCAGGAGATGTCAGGATAGTGCCGTTTGAGCCTGCTGCCACACACAGAGCTCCGGAACAGGCAACGCCGCCCAAGTAAGCTGTGATACTGCATGACTGTTGTGTCCACGTAATCCCGTCGGGAGAGGTGAGGATGGTAGCGGTGTTGTTAATGCCGCTCGGCCCACCCACTGCGATAAACTGCGACCCGGACCAGCTAACACTGAGTAGATCGGCATTCGTGAGGCCAAAGCCCCGTTGGGTCCATGTCACGCCATCAGGAGAGGTGAAGATGCTGTTGCCTGTCCCAACGGCTACTAACTGGGTTCCTGACCAGGCTATGCCTTCCAGGAAGGAGCTGAGACTCGTGGTCTGCACGGTCCAGTTTGCTACCGTCAGTGTCGCTGTCCCCGTGATGCCCCCTGACGTGGCCGTGATCATCGTTGAACCGTTGGTGAGAGCGATGGCCTGTCCCTTGGAACCGACGGCATTTGCGATAGTGGCAACAGAGGTATCCGAAGAGCCCCAAGCCACTGATTGGGTCACGTCTTGCACGGTATTGTCCGAAAACGTCCCTGTCGCTGCAAACTGCTGGCTTGTTCCTTTAAAGATAGCAGGGTTCGGCGGACTGACGGTTATGTAAACGGGCACTGCCGGTGTAACTGTAAGCTTCGCTGAGCCCGAGATCCCCCCTGACGTTGCTGTAATGATTGTCGTGCCGACATCCACGCCCGTCGCCAATCCTGACGAGGTGATGGCAGCCCTGGCTGAATCCGATGTGCTCCACGTTGCCGAAGAGGTCAAATCCTGCGTACTGTTATCCGGGAACATACCAGTGGCCGAAAACTGCTGCGTTGTCCCTTTTGCGATGCTCGGATTAGCGGGTGTTACTGAGATGGAGATGACTACTTTTACTGATCCGCCAGCAAGATTGCTCCACGCATAGGCATTTTTGTTCTCGTAGGCTCCGTCCCCATTGCCGTCAACTTCTATCAGGACATAGCTTGCTGATACGGGAGTGGTCCGGGCGCTGGAATTGCCCGCTCCGGCAAGGATGATGGGCCCGCCGCTACTCGGATCAAGATCGGAAGAGGAGTATTTGCAAGGAGATACGGTGCTTACTTCCACGTACCCAAACTTTTCGACATACAGCCGGCCGCTCACCGTCTCAGCCACTGAGGTGGGGGACAACAGGTTGTCAAACACGTCCGTCTGCACAAAGCTCGCGAAACGGAACGTTTCCTTGCTGATGTTGTCGCGGCCATCCATGTTGATAGTCATGGTTTCGCTCTTGCTCACTACGCTTTCCTGCACCCGTATCGAACCGCTGAGCGACACATCGCTGCCTGCCGATTTGATGGTCCACATGGTAAAACTCATGATCGCGTCGGTAATGACCCCGTTCGCCATGTCATATCCGTTCACTTGAACCGTCACAGCACCATCGTATGTATATCCATTGCCATCATTAAAGTTGACATATGACTCAATTACGGTGCCTGTGCCCGTCGTATCATCGATACTCCCGGTAATGGTCAGCGTCCCGCTTACCGTGCCGTTATACGTTTGATTGATCGGGATTGCACGCTTTGCGCTTTTCGCACTGCCTGAAAAACCGACGCCGGTTTCCACAACTTTTACCAGTCGCTTGGCAAGGGGAACGACTCCTTCGGCTTTTGAGCTGACGGGTGGTTCAGTCTTTGCGGCCTCGGCTGACTTAGCGACTGTCCCCGATGAAGCCCCCCCATTCCATAACAGCGAGAAGATCACATTCGCATTGTCAGCGGTAAGAGAGGCCTGAGTAGTGGCCCCCGTATATGCGATCCCGCCTGTTCCGCCTCCCCCCGCTCCGCCTCCCCCTCCGCCACCACCGCATGCAGTCATGAAGATGGCCAAAACGAGCGCTCCTGTTGAAATAACGAATAAACGTTTCATGGCGTCCTCCTTTCAGGTTCTCTGCATGTGGCTACCGAAATTTTCCAAACAAAAATGGCCGAACTGTCCTCAGGAATATACCTTCGGCAGCTCGGCCATCTTCGGAGAAGACCCGCCGCTTTCCGCACCCTCCTCGCGGAGGGGTTGGCTTTTCGGGAAATATATAAAATATTTTAATTTTACTTTAGCGCCTTTTCTTTTCCTGTCAAGCTCCACCATCCAGACGGTCCAGCTGCAGAGCCGGTCCTGCTGAACCCCAAGACCGGCCTCCCCCAGGAACTTGACAGCAACAAAAACGATTGTAAAATAATCTCAAGGTTTCCTCAGGACAGAATTACACGCATCAATGTCGCAGTCGAAACCGTTAAAGCACCATAACAGATGGGCAACCACACATTGTAGCCAAGAATAAAACTCCTATCCCCTGAGGAAACCCAACAAGAAGAGCCGTTACCTTGGCTGGTAGCGGCTCTTCTACTTGGTTGTCGAACAAGACAATGGTCTGGCGCTCGAGAGGCTCGGAGCTGATCCATGTGGCTTTGCGAGCTACAGGAGTATGACCATGACGACCTCCAATTCCCCAGCAGAGCCCTCCTTTGCCCGGCACGTGCAGGACCGGGGCGTCCGCCGCTGGATCCCCGGATTGGCGATTCTGGCCCATTACGACCGCAATCTTTTCTTCAGCGACCTTTCGGCAGGGCTGGTACTCACAGCGGTCCTGGTGCCTGTCGGTATGGGGTATGCCGAGGCAACTGGCCTCCTCGCCATCTACGGCCTGTATGCCACCGTCGTAGCCCTTCTGGCCTACGCCGTTTTCGGTCCGAGCCGCACGCTGGTCATCGGTCCCGATTCTGCCCTCGTCGCCCTTATCGTTGCATCGGTTGCGCCGCTGGCCGGTGGTGATCCTGGGCGCGCCGCCGTACTGGCAGCTGCTCTGGCCATGATCTCCGGTACGTTCTGCATCCTGGCAGGCATCGCCCGGTTCGGTTTCATTACCGACCTGCTCTCAAAGCCGATCCGCTATGGCTATCTGAACGGAATCGCCCTGACACTGCTGGCCAGCCAGTTCCCCAAAGTATTCGGATTTTCCGTCAAGAGCGGCAGCTTCCTGCAAGACGTAACCGGTCTCGTGAACGGCATCCGGGACGGCAAAATCAACCGGGTGGCCTGTGCCATCGGCTTTTCGTGTCTCGTGATGATCTTCGGCTGCAAACGCTGGGCGCCTCGCTTGCCGGGCGTGCTCTTTGCCGTGGTCGGGGGGACCCTGGCGGTCGCCCTGTTCGACCTGGCAACATGGGCGCGGATTGCCGTGGTCGGCGTGCTCCCCCAGGGATTGCCGGCATTCAGCATACCGAGCATTACCGCGGCGGAATTTACCACCCTCTGCGCCGATGCCATTGCCATCGCCCTGGTTTCCATTGCGGACATGAGCGTACTCTCCCGCATTTATGCCATGCGGGGCAACTATTACGTCGATGACAACCAGGAAATGATTGCCCTCGGTATAGCCAATGTGACGACCGGGCTGTTCCACGGTTTTTCGGTGACCAGCAGCTCATCACGCACCCCGGTAGCCTTGGCGGCCGGCGCCAGGACCCAGGTTACCGGTATTGTCGGTGCAGTCTGCATTGGCCTGTTGCTGGTCTTTGCCCCGCGGCTCATGCAGCATGTGCCCATTGCCTCCCTCGGCGCCGTCGTCATTTCAGCAAGTTGGGGGGTCATCGAGATTGCCGAGATGAGGCGCCTCTACCGACTGCGGCGCGGCGAATTCGTCCTCTCCAGTGCCTGCTTCCTTGGGGTTGTCCTTCTGGGTGTCATCCAGGGAATCTTCATCGCGGTCGGACTTTCTTTGCTGGTCTTCATCTGGAGGGCCTGGCGCCCCTACCATGCCGTATTGGGCCGTGTCGCAGGGATGAAGGGGTACCATGACATCACGCGCCACCCTGAGGCGAGACTGATCTCGGGTCTGATCCTCTTTCGCTGGGACGCCCCCCTGTTCTTTGCCAATGCAGAAATGTTCCGCGACAAGGTCCTCCACGCAATATCAAATGCGCCGACGCCGACGCGGTGGGTCGTGGTCGCAGCCGAACCGATCACCGATGTCGATATTACCGCAGCCGATGTCCTGACGGAATTGGACGAGGAACTTCACCAGGCGGGCATCGAACTCTGCTTCGCAGAGATGAAAGGGCCCGTGAAGGACCATCTTAAAACCTACGGCCTGTTCGCGAAAATCGGAACGGAACATTTTTTCCCCACTATCGGCCAGGCAGTTGATCGGTATACAGAAGTCCATCAGGTCGACTGGATTGACTGGGAAGACGCCCAGAATCCCCATGGGATACTATCATAACACCTGAGAATGTTACGAGGAGAGGTTAAGGCAAAGAGAGATTGACAAAACGGGACGATTGGTATTTGATAGACCCCCTATGAAAAAGGAACGTCCAGCCGCCAGCCGGGAAAAGGCCGCAAAGAAGCCGCAGGTCGGCGAGATCGTCGACCTGGCCATTACCACCCTCGATGAAGACGGGTACGGCCTCAGCCGGCACGAGGAGAAACCGGCCCTGGTGAACGGGGCGCTTCCCGGCGAGACAGTCCGCGCCCGGATCACCTTCGTCGGCAGGCGCGAGCTCTTCGCCGATACGGTCAAGGTGCTGCGTCACAGTCCGGCCCGGCTGAGGACGCCCCCCTGCCCCCGGGGCGCGGAATGCGACGGCTGCCCGTTGATCCTGATGAAGTACTCGGCCCAGCTCGCCTGGAAGCACGAGCTGGTGCAGCGGGAGCTGAAACGTTTCCCCTCGCTGGCGGACACGCTCGTGCACGAGCCGCTCCCCTCCCCCAAGCCGCTCCAGTACCGGAACTCGGCAAAACTTGTAGTGGCAGGGAAATTCTCCTCTCCGGTGATCGGGATCTACCGCCGAAACTCCCACGACGTGATCGACATCGGCGACTGCCCGCTCCACCACCCGTTGATCAACCGGGTCGTCGCAGCGGTGAAGGAGGGGATCCGGAAGGGGAAGGTGCCGGTCTACAGCCCCCGGAGCAAGACCGGGCTTCTTCGCTACCTGGTGGTCCGGGTGTCGGAGGCGGAAAACCGCGCCATGGCGATCTTCGTCACCGCCGAGCGGAGCTACAACGAGATCCACCACCTGGCGAAGCACCTCCGGGTGGCAGTTCCCGAGGTGGAGGTGGTCGTCCAGAACGTCAACACCTCCGCCGGGAACGTCATCCTCGGCGAGCGGGACCACGTCCTCACTCCCCGCAAGGAGCTCGCGGCCTCGATCGGCGAGGTTCGCCTCATCATCTCGCCCCGTTCCTTCTTCCAGGTGAACAGCGGCAGCGCCCGGCTGATCTATGAGAAGGTCCGCGAATGGGCGGGACTCTCAGGTCGGGAGACGGTCCTCGACCTTTACTGCGGGATCGGCGGGATATCTCTCTTCCTCGCCCCGCAGGCGCGGGAGGTCATCGGGATCGAGGCGGTGGAAGCGGCCTCGGCCGATGCGGCGAGGAATGCCCGCCTGAACGGCCGCGCCAACTGCCGCTTCGAAGCGGGGGATGCGGCCGAGCTCCTTGAGGAGCTGAAGGAGGAGGGGAAGAAATTTGACCTGATCGTCCTCAATCCCCCGCGCAAGGGGTGCGACGAGGGGGTGCTGCGGGATGCGGCCGAGCTCGCCCCGCGCCGGATCATCTACGTCTCCTGCTCCCCCGGGACCCTCGCCCGCGATCTGAACATCCTCTCCCGGCTCGGCTACCGGACCCTGGAGGTCCAGCCGGTGGACATGTTCCCCCAGACCCCCCACATCGAAAACGTGGCGCTCCTGGAGCGTCAGCGTCAAAAAACAAAAGGAGAATAACCATGAAATTTCGCCAGCTGTTGCTGATTACCCTCCTTGTTCTTTCCGTCGCGACCGCAGCAACCGCCGCAGACGGGTTAAAGGTCGCTACCGTCGACCTCGGGAAGATCGCCCAGGAGTCAAAGTCGGGAGCGGAAGCCAAGAAAACACTGGAAAACATCGCCGAAAAGCTGGGGAAGGGGCTGAAAAAGAAGGAAGCCGAGCTCGACAAGCTGAAGGCGGCCCTGGAAGGGAAAGAAAAGCAACTGACGGCCAAAGACAGAAGCGCGAAGCAGAAGGAGTTCCAGAAAAAGCTCGAGGCATACCGCCAGGCTGCCCAGGATGCCCAGAAGGATCTGCGAGGCAAAGAGGAAGAGTATCTGAACAAGTTGTTGACAGAGATCGAAAAGGCTGCCAAGGAATACGCCCCGAAGAACGGTTACGCCCTGGTGTTCCGTAAAGGCGACATCATCTATACCGACGGGAAGAACCAGGTTACCGACATTACGGACGACGTCATGAAGGTCCTGGACAGCGCCTCGCCGGAAGCGGCGTCGAAGCAGGAACCACCGAAGAAATAGCGGTCAGAAACGGGCCTGCATCCTATCCCACAGCGCCTCGCCAGTGACAATGAACAGATAACCCGCACCAATGACGATTGCGGCAACCGTCAGGGTGGGGTGCTGCCTGAAAAAACCACCGGGAAAACCGTCCAGCACGGTCGACAGCCACCATCCCCCGAGGGCGTAGACGAAGATGAAGGGGAGCATGATGAGGGGAAATACACCGAAGAGGAGTACCATCCTCACCGTCCGCAGGGCCGAAGCCCGGGGCTTTCTGATGCCTGACATCGCAGTTTCTCCCGATCTTCCTACTCGCTGAAGCCGCCGGCAAAATCGATCACGCACATGTTCCGGAATTCGGGATGGGGGCCGCAGGCGACCCCGCCCGCGCGGAAAATGGGATCGAAGATGTTCTTCCGGTGCCCCCGGTCCTGCACCCCGTCGTCGACGATGAGCTCCATCACGACGAGCTGCGGCTCGGCGGGACCGTAACTGATATTCTCACCGATCCTTCCCCGCCACCTCCCATGCCGCTCGATGCGTGTCCGCATGCTGCCGCTCTGACGCCCCGTGTGGCCGACGGTACCCGTTGCACCCTCCTCCGCCACCAGGTCCTGTGCCGCGTCAGCGAGCCCGTCGACCCAGGCGAGCGGGGGGAGCGGCTTCTGGCGGGAGAGAAAGCGGATCGCCTCGTCGACCGCCGCCACCCCTTCGACGGTCCTCACCCGGCTGCGTGAGCCGGGAAGGAGGAACAATCTCCCCCGGTACTGCCGGCGGAACTCGCGCAGATAGTCCGCGTACCGTTGCGGATCGGTGCGGGCACGGTTGATCTCCGCAAAGACGCCGTCGGGCAAGCCCTCGTCGTCCCGGGCAAATGCCGCAGAAAGCGGCACCAGGGCCATGCAGAGCGCTGCCGTAAGACAGAAGACCAACCCCTTTCCCATGCGACCGGCTCCTCAAGACTCCATCCTCAACCCTGCCCCCGTTCTTCGGCCTTCTGCTTGATCGCCTCCAGCTCCTTTTCGAGGTCGGCAATCATCTCGGCCTCGGTCCCGACCATCCCTTCCAGGTGAAACGACTTCCGCTCCAGCCTCAACTCCGCTTCCAGGTAAAGCGGCGCCATGGGGTTCTGGACGGAGCTCGGGACAAGCCGGGTGACGATAGTACCAACGTAGAGCGGGTGCTCGCGAAACTCGACGGTGATCCGGCCCAGTTCCTTCTCCGGCACGATCCGCTCCCGGACCGTCTTCCCTTCCCATGTGAGCTCCCGCTCGATCCCGGCGGCCGACCGCTCGATGATCTGCACTCCCTCCACTCCGTGCAGGTAGTTCTGCGGGTTCTCCACCCGGTCCAGCAGAACGTCCCAGACGGTTTCCACTTGGGCATGCACCAGCGTGCGACAGGTCGTGACCAGCATGGCGTACCTCCTGACGACAGAATTGTGATTCCGGAAGAAGTATACCACTCCTGCCCGATTCTGCTCCTCACCATGCGAAGTACCCAAAAAACGTATACAAAGTATACACTTGGAAACGGTATACGTAATTGCCTTAGCCCCGATTACTTCGTTATAGTTGTAGTGAGGAAAATTTTCAGTTGCAGGGGTGACACGGTTCATGTGCAGGAAGATCTTCATAGCAGCCACCGGCCAGAACACGGGCAAGACCACCATCAGTCTCTCGCTGGTCCACCTGGCGCGGCAGAAATACGGCCGGGTCGGCTTCATAAAGGCGGTCGGCCCGAAGTGCCAGCAGTTCAACGGCTGCGTGGTGGACAAGGATGCCGCCCTGATGGCCCGGGTGTTCGGCATGGAGGAGGACATCCATCTGATGTCGCCGGTCGTCCTCGGTCGGGGCTCGACGAAAAAGTTCCTGGACGGCCACCTGACGACCGCCGAACTGGAAGGAAGGCTCGTCGACGCCTGCCGGGAGATGGAAAGAAAGTACGACTTCCTTGTCATCGAAGGGGCGGGACACGGCGGGGTCGGCTCCGTGGTGGGGCTGAACAACGCCCGGGTGGCCAGCCTCTGCGGGGCTTCCGTGGTGATGGTGAGCGGCGGCGGCATCGGCAACGTGATCGATTCCGTGCTCCTGAACCTCCCCCTCTACCGGGCGGAAGGAAGCAGCGTGCGGCTCCTCCTGGTGAACAAGCTCCTGCCGGAGAAACGGGAGGAATCCCTCGGCTACCTGACCAGGGCCCTCACCCCGCTGTCGCTCCCGGTGACAGGCGCCTTCGACTACTCGCCGGTCCTCGCCAACCCCACCCTCAACCACATCTCCCGGCTCCTCGGCAGCCCCCTCCAGGGCGATCCCGAGGCCCGCAACCGGATCATCTACCATACCCAGCTCGGCGCCGCTTCATCCCAGAAGGTGATCGACCTCCTCGCCACCTCCACCCTTCTCGTCACCACCAGTTCCAGGGACGAGCTGATAGTCACCCTGTCGTCCCTCTATCACATCCCCGCGTACCGGAAAAAAATCGCCGGCCTCGTCATTCCCGGTCGGACCCCCGTATCAGCAATCACGCAGCAGATCCTGGACGCCAGCGGCATCCCCTACATCCGCGTCATGGAACCGACCGCCGAGGTCTTCCCCGCCATCACCGGCCACATCTCCAAGATAAGCGCCGAAGACGACGAGAAGATCGATCTGATCCGCACCTCGGCACAGCAGGTCATCGACTTCGATGCGATCGACCGGATGCTTTAGTGTCACGTGCTGTTAGTTGTGACGAATAATTTCCCCGGCCCACGGGCACAAAAAAAGCCCCGCCATTTCTGGCGGGGCTTCGTCGTCTCACCGTTTACCGCTTTACAGCCCACAGCCGCATCCGCGGCTGCACTTGGCCGTCGGCATGTGGAGCGCCTTCACGAAATTCGCCTCGGTAGCCTGGCGCACCTCTTCGATGACGTTGGCAGGGACCGCCGAGTCCACGGACAGGATGACCATCGCCTCCCCCCGCTTCTCCCGCCGCCCCAGGTTCATGGCGGCGATGTTGATGTCGTGCTCCCCCATGATGGTGCCGATCCTCCCGATCATGCCGGGACGGTCCTGGTAGGCGAGGAGCAGCATGTGCTCGGCCGGGGTGAAGTCCACCTGGTAATCGCGCAGCTTGACGATGCGCGGCATCCCCTCGAACAGCGTCCCGGAGATGGTCCGCTTCTCCCCCGGCCCCTCGATGGTCAGGGTGATGATGTTGGAGAAGGCGGCCGACTGGGTCGATTTCTGGTCCTCCACGACGATCCCCATGTTGTCGGCGATCAGGGTCGCGTTGACCATGTTGACGTCCTGGGCCACCAGGCGGTTCAGGAGCGCCGCCAGGCCGCAGACGGTGATGGGAGTGCAGTCGTAGTGGGCGATGTTCCCCGCGTAGGAGAAGGTCACCTTGTTGATGTTGGTGTCCACCAGCTGGATGACGAAGTCGGAAAGGGTGCTCATCAGGGTGAGAAACGGCCGCATCTGGTCCATCAGGGCGAGGTCGAAGCGGGGGATGTTGACCGCGTTCTCGATCGGCTGCTCGTCCAGGTAGTTGAGGACCTCCCGGGAGACGTCCACCGCCACGTTCACCTGGGCCTCGAAGGTGTTCGCGCCGAGGTGCGGGGTGACCACCAGCCGCTCATTGGCGATCAGCTCCTTGAGAAGCTCCGTTTTGGGGGGCTCCTCGCTGAAGACGTCCACGGCAGCCCCCGCCACCTTGCCCGACTTGAGGTACTTCAAAAGCGCCTCCTCGTTGATGATCCCCCCCCGGGCCGCATTGACGAGGATGACGCCGTGCTTCATCATCGCCAGCTCCCGCTCCCCGATCATGTTGCGGGTCTCCTCGTTCAGGGGGGTGTGGAGGGTGATGATGTCGCAGTTCTTGTAGATCTCGTCGTGGCTCACCAGCTTCACCCCGAGGTCGTGGGCCCGTTTCAGGGCAATGTACGGGTCGCAGGCAAGGACCTCGCACTCGAAGGCCTTGAGACGCGTCGCCACCCGTCCCCCCACCTTGCCGAGGCCGATCACGCCGGCGGTCTTTCCCTTCAGCTCGACGCCGGTGAACGGGGCGCGCTTCCACTCTCCCCCCTTGAGGGAGGTGTTCGCCTTGGTGATGTTGCGGCAGAAGGAAAGGAGGAGCGCCATGGCGTGCTCGGCGGCGCTGTTGGTGTTGCCGAAGGGGGCGTTGACCACGATCACCCCCTTGGAACTGGCGTAATCCACGTCAACATTGTCGATGCCGACCCCCGCGCGGGCCACCAGCTTCAGGTTCTTCGCCGCGTCGAGGAGGTCCCGGTCGACGGTGGTGCCGCTGCGCGTGATGATCACCTCGTAGTCGCCGATGACACTCAACAGCTCATCTTTCTTCAGACCGAGACGCACATCCATCTCGATGCGCGGGTCCTCTTCCAGAAGTGCCAGCCCTTCGCGGGCAACCTCGTCGGTAACGATGACCTTCATTTACGCTCCTTATATTCTGATTTTTCCCACAAAGTCACAGAGACTCGAAGAAGCTGATCCGTGGATAGGCCTGTCTGCCTACGATCCTGAAATAAGCATCATAGCCTTGCCGGAAGAAAATTGCAAGACCACCGGAGGGGTTTTATGGTATACAGTGCGGAGAATTACCGCAGGAGGGAGCCGCATGGAGCCGTTCACGCCGTTTCACATCGTCCTCGTCGAACCGGAGATCCCCCCCAATACCGGCAACATTGCCCGCCTCTGCGGGGCCACCCGGACCGTCCTCCACCTGGTGGGGAAACTCGGCTTTGCCACCGATGACCGGACCCTGAAGCGGGCCGGGCTCGACTACTGGCATGCGGTGGACGTCCGCTACTGGGAGGGGCTTCCCGAGCTGCAGGCGGCGTTTCCGGACGGGCGTTTCATCTACACGAGCAAGAAGGCGGCGAAAAGCTACGTGGAGATGGCGTTCCGGGAGGGGGATTTTATCGTCTTCGGCAAGGAGACCCAAGGGCTCCCGGAGGAGCTTCTGGCGGCCAACGCGGAGATGAGCGTCCGAATCCCGATCTTCGGCCCGGTGCGGAGCATCAACCTGTCGACTGCCACAGGGATCGTCCTGTACGAGGCGCTGCGCCAGACCGGAAAGCTCAGAGGGGCGTAACGCTGCGTGGTGCGACATCGGCCCGCAGCTAGAATCCAAGCCGCAGCCCGAGAACGATGCTGTGGCTGAGGTAGTCGGTTTCGAACTTAAGCCCGTTGGGCTCGGTGAACTTCGTTGGGATGGCGCCGAAAAACCGGTACCCGAGATCGAGGCTCAAGGAGTCGGTCAGCGCATAGTCAACGCCACCCCCCACCTGGTAGGCAAACGTGGTTGCCGTGTCGTTGCTCAGCGGCTGGCCGGAGACCTTCAGCTCGGAAGCGTCCAGGCGGGCGGCGCCGATGCCGATCGTGACGTAGGGCGACCATCGGCTCTGCGTCCGGACGACGCCGGCAAAGTTGAGCAGCAGGCTGTCCACCGTCAGGTCCCCCCCTCCCGTGGCCTTCCCTTCGACAAATTCCGCATGGTCCAGCGGGTTGCTGCGCCGCGTGTATTCGAGTTCAATCCGCCCCTCTCCTCCCAGGGGGTTGCCCGGCCCAAGGTCCCACCCTACGACGATGCTCCCCTGCAGCGCCGGATTGTAACTGAGGTTGAAGCTCCCCAGACCGTCGGTCGCCTTGCTGTCTTGCAGGAGGTTCCCCCCGAAAAAGGCCCCCACATAGGGACCGGTGTGCACCGCCCGGGCCTGGCCGCAGAAGAGGAGCGGCAGGCAGAGGGCGATCATGATCCGGCAGATTGTTTTCATACGATCCTTTCCTGACAGCCGCTACGGTACCTTGATGGTCACGCTCTGGGTCTTGCCGTCGAAACTGGCCGTGAGGGTCGCTGTGCCGCTGTTCACCGCAACGACCTGGCCCGGCTGATTCACACTGTCTGCCAGGATGGCGACGTTCGCAGTGTCGATTGTCCAGGTTGCGTCCTCGGTCACATCCTGGCGGGTGCCGTCGGAGTAGGCTGCCGTCGCCGTGAAGGAAGTCTGATTGCCGGAAGCCAGGGTAATGGCGGTGGCGGGTGAGACGGTCAGGGTCGCAAGGGTGCGCGACCTGGCCGTCACCTGGGCCGTGTCAGTCCTCCCGCCAAAGGTGGCGGTAATGGTGACCGAGCCGGCGGTTACGGCTGCGCCGTGGACCCGTCCCTTGGCAAGCGCGGGGCTGTCGTCAACCGGGGCGGTCGCTGGAACGCCGGAGGTCCAGCTGGTGCTGGCGGTCACGTCCTGGCTCGTGCCGTTACTGAAGGTGGCGGTAGCGGTGAAACGGGCGCTGGTCCCGACGGCCAGATTGAGGGTGGTGGGAGAAATCACCAGGGAGGTAGGCAGCGGGGCGGCAACCGTCAGGGTGGTCCTGCCGGTCTCTGCGCCGAACGTCGCCGTGACGTTGGTCGAACCCGATGCAAGGGCGTTGAGCAACGCCGCGTTCCCTCCCGGGGTGGTCACCGTGGCGACAACCGTGTTGGCCACCCCCCAGCCGACCGCGCCGGTGATGTCGCGGGAGCTCCCGTTGTTGAAGGAACCCGTGGCGGTAATCCGGCCGACGGTCCCCGCGACCAGCTGGGGGTTGGCCGGCGACAGGGTTATTCCGGTCAAGGCACCACCGGTCACGTTGAGACTCGATGCCCCGCTGACACCGTTCAGGGTGGCGCTGATGATGGCGGTTCCCGGCGAGAGAGTTGTGGCCAGTCCGCCGGCGGAGATCGTTGCGATGCCGGCCTGGGAAGAGGTCCAGGCGACCTGGCTCGTGATGTCGGGGGTCGTTCCGTCCGAAAAATGACCGGTGGCGGTGAACTGCGTGGCGGACACGCTGAGTATCGAGGGGTTTCCAGGCGTTACGGTTATCGATTGCAGAGCCACCTCCGTAACGGTGAGCTGCGCAGCGGCGGGGGGGGCCCCTTCGAAGGACGCGGTAATCGTCGCGGTGCCGACGGCGAGGCCCTGGACAAGCCCCTTGCTGACGGTCGCCACCGCGGGATCGCTCGAAGTCCAGGTGGCGTCGAAGGTCACGTCCTGGGTCGTTCCGTCCGAGAAAGTGCCGGTTGCCGTCAACTGGGCAGTGAGCCCCGCGGCGATCGTCGTGGCGGCAGGGGTGACCGTCAGGGCGGTGGCGGTGGCCGAGGTCACCGTCAGGTCGAACGTTGCCGACACCCCCCCCACGGTAGCGGTCAGGACCGCTGTTCCCGGGGCGAGGCCGGACACGCGGTTCGGGCTCCCCGCGGTGACGAATCCGGCAACGGTCGGCGCCCCGCTCGACCAGACCGCCTGATCGGTGATGTCCCGGGAGAACTCCCCCGAGAAATTGCCGATGACCGTAAGGGTGGTCGAGGTATTCACTGCGATGGACGGGCCGGCCTTGGCCGAGATCGTGATCGAGGTCAGGGGTGCGAAGTCGTTGTGCCGGGTCGGGGTTTCCGAACTGCAGCCTGATGCCAGCACCAGTATGGCCACCCACAAACAGAACAGCCTGGGCATGCGCTTCCTCCGGGGTACGGTGGATAGTATGGGAAATCACGCTTCTGACGCGGATGGACTTTCCGGCTGACTATGCCGTATGGACCTGGCTGAAGTCAACGAATTTATTAGAATTGCCGCATCCCCAACGATCACGGGATTGCGAGTAATCGGCAGACTCGATCCGACACGGGAAAAGGCCCGCAGCATCACTGCCGCGGGCCTTCGCGTTCCAAAGTACGGTAAAAACTACTTCTGATTGATAGCCGACAGCCGCCAGGGGTTGTTCCCCACCGGCCGCGTGAAGGTCCAGTACTCCTCGAACTTCACCGGATCGGTCTTGCTCCCCGCCACCACCTGGCCGGTGGCGTCGTCGGTGGTGTAATCAAGCAGGTTGGCGTAGATCAGGGCGGTGATGAAGTCCTGTCCCGTCTCCTGCCACGCCTCGACGATCTCCACGCTGCGCACCGCGATGTTCTCCAGCCGGTTCACCCGGCGCTCCCGCAGGAGGCCGTCCACGTCCTCCTGGAGGGCGCGGCGCATCTCGTCCGTCAGGAGCCCCGCGACCGGCGCCAGGTCCCGGTTCATCCAGGCCCCCTGGATCTTGAAGAAGATATCCATGACGCCGTCGTTGAAACGGCTCTCGTCGAAAGTGTAATCCATCTGCCTGATGTGGGAGAGGCCGGTAGCCACGTCGGCAACCGCCGGTTGCACGGGCTGCGCGTACCCCTGCGGGGGGGCGTACCCCTGCTGATACCCCTGGTCGTAGCTGGCGCCCTCCCGCCGCCGCGCCACCATCCGGTAGATCATGTAGCCGATCCCGGCGATCAGGATGATCTCGAACAGGCCGATGCCGCTCCCTCCGAAGCCCCCGAAACCGAGCCCCCGAAAGAGCATTCCGCCGAGCATCCCCCCCAGCATCCCACCCGCCATGCTCCTGAAGAAACCTCCCCCCGCCGGCTGCTGGTAAGGGGACGGGGAGTACGGGCCCGGCTGCGGCGCATACCTGGGTGACGGCTGGGAATAGGGGCTCGCGGGCTGGGTGTAGGAACGGCTCCCCCGGCTCCCGAGCGACCCCCCCCCGCCCGCCCTGGCGTGAGCGTTCGTGTCATAAAAACCGGCCGTCAGCAGGACGGCCACCGCACACACTGCCATAAATCTTATGAGTCTCTTCATTCTTCCTCCGTTGGTTGGTTGTGTCATTCCCCGGGTGAGTGCCGACTGTCGCCCGTTTTCTGCTCCCGGCCGATGAACCAGTAAAGGGCCGCCCCGAGAAGCGGGAGGAGGATCACCGCAATGAGCCAGACGACCTTGTTCGAGCCGGTAAACTCGCTCCGCAGGATGTCGACGAGCACCCAGAGCCAGAAGACGAACGCCGCGATGCCGAGCAGCCAGAAAAAGAAGACCGCCGACAGCGCTATGACCCCCATCATTCCCATCACGCCGAAATCGTGCATCCGTCACCCCCTGTCCGTGCTGCGGCACAGAGAGCGAACTCCCGAACCGCCTGCACCGCCCGCTCTACCTCTTCATCGGGTGGGAGCACCTTCCCCAGCCCGCCGATATAGTCCCTCTCCAGAAGCATCCGGAAGGAAACGGGGAAATTCAGGTCATAGACCCAGGAAAGCTGGAGGAGCTTGAAGTCGTTGAGACTCCTGACCCGGGCAAGCCTGACCATTTCCCCCCGGCGAAGCGCCTCGATGACATCCGGTGAACAGCCGGGGAGGTCGGGGAATCCGAGGGACACTGCCGAGGCCCGCTCCCCTTCCGGGAGCCGGTAGAACTCCAGAAAGACGCGCCAGATGTCGAGTTTGTCCGCATCCCGGACGAGCCTCAGATAGAAGGCGCATTCCGCATCGAGGGACGACGGCACGGCGAAGGCGTTGTGGTGGCGCACCGCTTGGATAACTATAGTCTGTTCATTGCGGGGGAATTTGTCAAGTGCCCCTCCCTGGGCGAGGAGGTCCGCCCCCAGGACACCGTGGTTGACCGATATGCTGTCCTTGAAGGTGCCGTAACGCCGGTATTGGGGAAACCTGCCGATATCGTGGAACAGGGCACAAGCCTCGGCCAGCGCCACCCTCCCCGCGTCGCGGGTCTCCTCGCGGGCGATCCGCCGGATGTTGGCGCAGACCAGGCCGGTATGCTCCTCCTTCAGGGCAATGTTCCTCTGTTCCTCCTCGGAGGAGCCATGGAAGGACGAGCTGAAGCCGACGAACCACTCCCGCAGATGACTCAGTTCCCGTTCGTCCATGGGAATTATGGAGACCCGTCGCCGGCCGGAGGCTTCCGAGGCCCAACCTTCCGGATCGTGATCGTCACCTCGGTCCGCCGGTTTTTCTGCCGCCCGGCCGCGGTCTCATTGCTGGCGATCGGGACGTAGAAGCTATGGCCGCGGGTGATGATGCGCGAACCGTCGATCCCGTATTTTTTCACGAAGAATTTCCGGACCGAACCTGCCCTGCGCTGGGACAGGAGCATGTTGTAGCGCGCCTTGCCGACGCTGTCGGCATGCCCGTTGATCTCCGCTACGGTGGCGGGGTTTTCGAGCAGGAATTGAGCCGCCTTCCTCATCATGGCGTCGTATGCGGGCCGGATGACCGATTTGGCGGTGTCGAACTCGATGGTGAAGCGGAGGAGGCTCTCCCGTTCCGATTCCGAAGCAGACGCTGTCTCCCGTGCACGTGACGGAGCTTCGACCAGGCCAACCCGCACACCGTTGACACCCTTCTCGACCCGGAACCGCGGGAAATCCTCCCCGGCTCCATCGAGGACGATTCTCGTCTTGCCGCCGTATGTGGATAAACGGGCGCCCGCAAGCCCTGATCGGCCGAACGGGAAAGACTTCCGCCCGGTCCCGTTACCGATGCCCGGCAGGTCGATCACGAGCCGCTCCGGCCTCGACCGCCTGAAATACCTCACATTTTCGACCGGTACGGTAGTCCGAATCTCCACTCCATCGCCTGCTTCGGCAATAGAGGTCACCTCTCTTCTCCCCGCCGCGGAACCGACTACAGGGGCTTCCGGCGTACCGGTCCGGGGAGCTTCCGGCTGAAGCGTCGGGGTCTCCTCGCGCGGAGCGGTTGCAGGTGGCCGGGGAACGGGTTCGGCAGTTGCCGTGACACTCCTCTTTTCAACAGGAGCAGGAACGGGCGGCACAGCGGGAGCCGGTTGTGAAGACTTCACGGCCGCCGGGGAAGCCTTCGTGTCAACTCCGCCGACGGGAGGTGCCGCGGCAACCTTCGGCTCGGCTGACACTGTGGCCGTTGCGAACGTTTCATTTTTGACGGCTTCCGACGGAGCTGCCTGCAACGGAGCCGTTTCAGCTTTGGCAGCCGTCGGCGCGGCAGGTGCGGTTCCGGTAGACATAGCGGAAAGCGCAGCAGCATTCGCCGGAACTGCCGCTCTTGCAGGAGCGGTTGCCGCCTTCGACTCGATTTCAGACACTTTCGGAGCAGCCGGCTTCACCGGTTTTGCCGCAGGGGCCGCAATCAGAGGAGCCGCCGGAGGTATCGAAACAGGCGACGCAGGAGCAGTTGTTGCCTGAGCTGCTGCCTTCACAGCCGTTTCGGCCTTCGGCGCGGCTTTTGCCACTGGCGGGGCGGCAAGGGCCTCTGGTGTAACCGCCTGTTCAGCAGCAGGAGCGGTTGCAACCGGTGGAGCGGCGGGTTTGTCGACTTCAAGCGGTGCCACAAGCGGGGAAGCCGCTTCTGCCTTGACAGCCGTGGAAGCGACAGGTTTAGCTTCGGCAGGCGTCGCGGCAGGCGCAGCAGCGCTATTCTGAATGGCAGCACAGGCAGGAGTGGTTACTGCAGCCTTCGGCTCGGCTTTAATAACCGCCCGAACCGCCGGCTTCTCAGGCAAATTTCCCACCGGTGCCGCAACCGGTGCGGCAGGCGCTGTCGTTGCCGGAGCGGCGGCATTCCCTGCCGTTTCGACCACCGGCGCAACCGCCTCGGCTTCCGGCCTGACTTGTGCGGCTGGCGTGACAACCGGGATCGGCGCAATTTCCTGTTTTGCTGCGGGCGCGGCTTCCATCGGAGGAGCAGCGGGTTTGGTGACTGCCAGCTGTGCCGCGGGCAAGGGAGCCGCTTCGACTTTGGCAATAGCAGGCGTGTCGGGTGCCGTTTCAGCATGCGTCGAGGCCGCAGCAGCACTCTCCCGGACAGCCGCACCAGGAGCAATGGCAGCCGTCTCGGTCTCAGTTTTAGCCACAGACGGAGCAACCGTCGTTTCCGGTGAAACTTCAGGTTTTGCGGCAGGAACCGTTGTTGCCAGAGCACTGGCCTTCGCAGCCGCATCAGCCTTCGGCGCGGCGTTTGCCACAGGTTGCGCAACCGGGGCCTCCGGCGTAACCGCCTGTTTTACGGCAGACGCGGCTGCGACCGGAGGAACAGCGGGTTTGGCGACTTCCAGCGTCGTCGAAGCCAAGGGAGCATCATTGGCTTTGCCAGCCGCAGGAGCGGCAGGCACTGTCGTTGCCGGAGCGGCGGCCTTCCCAGCGGATTCTACCACCGGCGTAACCGCCTCGGCTTCCGGCCTGACTTGTGCGGCTGGCGGGACAACCGGGATCGGCGCAGCTTCCTGTTTTGCTGCAGGCGTGGCTTCAACCTGAGGAGCAGCGGGCTTGGTGACTACCGGCTGTGCCGCGGGCAAGGAAGCCGCTTCGACTTTGGCAGCGTCAGGCGCGACGGGTGCCGTTTCGGGAGGCGTCGCGGCAGACGCAGCAGCTTTCTCCGGAACAGCCACACCGGCAGCAGCGGCGACAACCGCCTTTGGCTCAGCTTTAGCCACAGACGGAGCACTCGTCGTTTCCGGTGAAAATTCAGTTTTCGCGGCAGGAACCGTTGTTGCCAGAGCACCCGTTTCAGCAACTGGTGCGGACATTTCTGCTTTCGGAGTGACTCTTGCGACCGGTTGGACAGCCGGCATCTCAGGGGTAGCTTCCCGCCGCTCACCTGGCGCAGCCTCGACCGGCGACACTTTGGGCACCGTCGGAGACGCTACGGCCGCGGCAGCAGCTTTCTGTCCGGCCTGTGCTGCCGGCGAAGCCGCCATCATCTCTCTGGCAACGTCCGCCGCCGGAGCGGACGAGACCTGTACAGCAGGCACCTCAGTGGCGTGGGTTGTCTCCCTGGGAGTTTCTTCTACAACTGGAAGAGCACTCTTTGGCTCGACCGGCGGGACGGTAGATTCCTGCGGCGGAACGGACCGATTTACCACAGGTGCCGTCTCGGCCTCGGGCACCGCCGGAACAGACGGAGCGGGCGTGGCAGGCGCTTCTGCGGCAGGAGCGGCGGAACGACGTTTCGGGACGCTTGGAGCAGAAGGCGCTACGGCTTCGAGCGGCTTGGCAATGTTCCGGCCTTCTGTTATTACGCCGGTTTCCGAAACCGTGCCGGCCTCAGCCCGTTCGACCCGAACCGGTGCGGGCGCCGCCGTTTCACCCTCTGCAGGGGGAGACGCGGGCTCCGGCTCCGGCATTTCACTGGCGACGGATGAAACCGCGCCAGATGCCGAAGGCGCACCGGCCTCGACAGGCTTGGCGATGTTCCGGTCATCGGTTTTCTTTCCCGTTCCCGAAGACTTCCCTGCGACCGGCCGTTTCCCGGTCCCGGCACGCGGGGTCGCCGCCGCTTCACCCTCAGGGGAAGTCGCAACAGGCGTCTGGGTCTGGGCCGTGACGGAACCGGGCTCGGATGTTGTTGCAGGTGCCGCCGTCGCGACCGTCGCAACGTTCTGTACACCGGCTCTCTCTTCCTGCCTGGCTGCCGTCTTCGCGTCGGTTTGCTGTGCCTGCTCTGGCCCGTTACCGGTCGGGATTGGGACTGCAGCCCCCCCCGCACCCACCGCGGACACCGTGCTTTCCGGCTTCTTGGCGG
>DATJLB010000182.1:0-3660 GCA_035490915.1 Geobacteraceae bacterium | reverse complement strand
TGGAATATTCTCCTGCCGTTCGTGCCCGTTGCGGCTGTAATGCACGCAATGTCGGGTAGTTGCAGGCATGGCACGGCCCGTGAATATATCGATTCAAGCACTAATTTTCCGGAGTCACGATGAAATTGCGCATTACTCTTTCCTTATTCCTGTTGTTTCTGCTTTGCCTGTCGACGGCGGCACCTGCCGAAGAGGCCATGCCAGTTGAAAGCCTTGCCAAGCTTACCGACACCGCCATCGCCGCCAACCCGGAGCTGAAATCGTCCGATGCCCGCTGGCAGATGTTCAGGAGCCGGATCGCCCAAGCGAGGACCTTCGACGACCCGATGCTGATGCTGAAGATCCAGAACGGCATCTTCACCGACCCGTTCAACTTCCACAAGGACCCGATGACCCAGAAGGTGATCGGCATCTCCCAGCAGCTCCCCTTCTGGGGAAAACGGGACCTGAAGGGAGAGGTGGCGGCACAGGAGGCCGAATCCTACAGATGGCAGGCGGAGGAGCGCAAGCTGGAGATCCGGAGGATGGTTGCCGAGACCTACTACCAGCTCTACTTCACCGACAAGTCGCTGGAGATCGTGGACAAGAACATCAGGATCCTCGACGACTTCATCACCCTCGCCGAAACCAAGTATTCCGTGGGACAGGGGACACAGCAGGACGTCTTCAAGGCCCAGGTCGAGCGCTCGAAGATGCTGGATATGCGGATAACGCTGGAGAGCCAGAGAAAAAGCCTCCAGGCAGGCATGAACGCCCTCCTGTACCGTCCTGCCGACACCCCCGTCGGGAAAATCCCCGACTTCGATCTCAAGCCGCTTGCGCTCTCACCGACAGAGCTGCGCACCCTCGCGTCCGACAACCGCCCGATGCTCAAGAGCCTGAACGCGCAGATCGAGAAGGGGAAGGCGATGCACAAACTGGCGGAGAAGGAGAGCTATCCCGATTTCAACGTCTCCTTCGAATACATGCAGCGGGAACGATTCGAGGGGAGTAACGGCGACGACATGTACTCCCTGGGAGTCACCTTCAACCTTCCGGTGCAGCGGGAGCGGCGGCATGCCATGGTGGCTGAGTCGTCCACCGGAACCACCATGGCGACCGAAGAGCTGAACAGTGCGAAGAACGGCATCGATTCCGGCATCGCCGACCTCCTGGCCCAGATGGAGCGAAGACGAAAGCTGGTCGACCTTTACAGGACCGGCATCATCCCCCAGGCCGAGCAGTCGCTGGAGTCGGCCACCATCGGCTACCGGGTGAACAAGGTGGATTTCCTGACGCTCCAGGATAACCGGGTGACCCTGTTTAATTACGAGCGGGAAGTGTATGAGTCGTTGGCGGATTATGCAATGAAGCGGGCGCAGCTCGAGGCGCTGGTGGGGAAACAACTGGATTGAAAATCATGGCAACGATTTAAAGCATGACATCCTGACGCGAGGTTTACTCCATGTCCATCAATAAGAAAATCACCATCCCCCTCACCATCCTGACCCTGACCATCGTGGTCGGCTCCTGGCTCTACAAGAGCGGACACCTGCAGAAGCTGGCCGGCTGGCACAAGGGGGACGGGACCGAAAAGCAGCAGACCGACGCCAAGGTGCTCTACACCTGCCCGATGCACCCCTTCATCATCAAGGACAAGCCGGGCTCCTGCCCCATCTGCGGCATGACGCTGGTGAAGAAGGTGCAGGCGGCCCAGGCAAGCACCCAGGAGATGAAGACCCTGGAGCAGGTCTCCCTCTCCCCCACCCAGATGGTCATGGCCAACGTCGCCACCACCGAGGCGAAGTCAATGCCCCTCTCCAAGGAGATCAACGCCACCGGCATCGTCCAGTACGACCAGTCGCGGCAGGCGAAGGTCACCGCCTGGGTGGCGGGGCGCATCGACCGACTCCACGTGAACAAGGTCGGCGAGTACGTATCGAAGAACAGGCCGGTGGCCGAGCTCTACTCCCCCGATCTCGTCTCCGCCCAGCAGGAGTACCTCCTCGCCCTCAAGAGCCGGGATAGTCTCAAGAATTCCCCAATCCAGTCGATCTCCCAGGGGGGGGAGGGGCTTGTCGCCTCCGCCCGGCAGCGGCTGAAGCTCCTCGGGGTGAAGGACGAGCAGATCGCCGGCCTGGAAAAGGCGGGCCAGCCGAACATCCGCCTCCCGATCTACACCCCCCTTTCCGGGATCGTGATCGAGAAGATCGCCCTGGAGGGGCAGTACGTGAACATGGGTGACCCGCTCTTCAACATCGCCGACCTCTCCACTGTCTGGGTGGAGGTGGAGGTGTACGAGAACGAGTTCCCGAACATCAGGATCGGCCAAGCCGTGGACATCGTCTCCCAGTCCTATCCCGGCAAGACCTTCCGCGGCCGGGTGTCGTTCGTCTACCCGTTCCTCGACCCGAAGACGCGGACAGTCAAGGTGCGGGTGGAGATCCCGAACCCTGGGCTGAAGCTGAAGCCCGACATGTTCGTGAACGCTGTCGTCAAGGTGCCGCTCGGCTCGTCCATCGTCGTGCCGGTGTCGGCGGTGATGGATACCGGCCAGCGGCAGATGGTCTGGGTGGAGACGAAGCCGGGGGCGTTCGAACCCCGCGACGTCAAGGTCGGCGCGCGGAGCGGCGACAACGTCCAGATCCTCTCCGGGCTGAAGGGGGGGGAGATGGTCGCGTCCAGCGGCGGGTACCTCATCGACTCCGAGGCCCAGCTGAAGGGGGGCGGTGGTCATGAAGGGATGCCGGGGATGAAGATGGAGGAGAAGAAAGGGCAGCAGCCCGCGGCACCGGCGGCTCCTGTGCCGAAGAAGAAAGATGAAATGAAGATGGACGACATGAAGATGTAAGACGTGAGATGTGAGACGTAAGACGTGAGATGCGAAAAGTTTGGTGTCGTTACGTCCAACGTCTTACGTCTCACATCTCACCAAAGAGGCTTTTTTAATGATCGAACGAATCATCGAATACTCCGCCCGAAACCGCGTCATCATCCTGATGATCTTCGCCCTTGTCATCGCCGCTGGCGTCTGGGCGGTCTACAAGACGCCGGTCGACGCCATTCCGGACCTCTCCGATAACCAGGTGATCGTCTTCACCGACTATCCGGGACGCTCGCCGCAAGTGGTGGAGGACCAGGTGACCTACCCCCTGGCGGTGAACCTCCAGGGGCTCCCCCAGGTGCGGGCAGTGCGGGCATCGAGTGCCTTCGGCTTCTCCATGATCTACGTCATCTTCGAGGACAAGGCGGACATCTACTGGGCGCGGACCCGTGTTCTGGAGCGGCTCAACTACGCGGCGTCGCTCCTTCCCCCCGGCGTGACGCCGACCCTGGGACCGGACGGGACCGGCGTGGGGCACGTCTACTGGTACACCCTGGAGGGGCAGGGGTACGACCTGGAGCAACTCCGCACCCTGCAGGACTGGTTCGTCCGCTACCAGCTGAACACCGTCCCGGGCGTGGCCGAGGTCGCCTCCATCGGCGGCTTCGTCCGGGAGTACCAGATCGACCTCGACCCGAACAAGCTCTTCTCCTACAACGTGAAGGTCGGCGACGTCATGGACGCGGTCAAGCGCTCCAACAAGGACGTGGGGGGGAGGCTCCTTGAGAAGGCGGATGCCGAGTACCTGATCCGGGGAGCGGGGTATGTCACATCGGTCAAGGACCTGGAGGACATCG
>DATJLB010000181.1:0-8320 GCA_035490915.1 Geobacteraceae bacterium | reverse complement strand
CAGGTGCTGTTCGAAATCGACCCCCGGACCTTCCAGGCCGCCCTTGATCAGGCGAAGGCGCAGCTGGCACAGCAGAAGGCCCGCCATGACACGGCAAAGGCAAACCTGGCCCGGATCAGGCCCCTGGCGGAGAAAAACGCGGTGAGCCAGAAGGACCTGGATGACGCCATCGGAGCCGAACTCTCCACGAGGTCCTCGGTCGAGGCCGCCCAGGCGGCGGTAGAGGAAGCCCAACTGCACCTCGGGTTCACCAGGATCACGTCTCCCGTCGACGGCATTGCCGGGATCGCCAAGGCCCAGCTTGGCAACCTGGTCGGTCCGACCATGCTGAGCGACTTGACTGGCGTCTCCACCGTGAACCCGATCAAGTGCTACATCAACGTCAGCGAGCGGGAGTACCTCGCGGTCAGCGCGTCGCACAAGAACCCGGAGACTATCCCCCTGGAGCTCGTCCTCGCCGACGGCAGCACCTATCCCTATAAAGGGCACCTGGCCCTGTCGGACCGGCAGATCGATCCGACCACCGGCACCCTCAAGGTGGGGGCGCTCTTTGCCAATCCCGGCAACAAGCTCCGTCCCGGCGGCTACGGCCTCATTCGGGCGGTAATGGCGGTCAGGAATGGCGCCCTGCTGGTTCCCCAACGTGCCGTCACCGATATGCAGGGTAAGTTTCTGGTGGCGGTGGTGGGGGCTGACAACAAGGCGGACATCCGCCCGGTCAAGGTCGCCGAACGGATCGGCTCCGACTGGATCATCGCCGAGGGGCTGAAGCCGGGCGAGACCGTGGTGGCCGAGGGGACCCAGAAGGTGAAGCCGGGAATGCCGGTAACGCCGAAACCCTACTCTCCCGAAGCTAAGGGTGCGCCGGGAACTCCGGCCAAACCGGAAGCGAAACCGGCCGCTCCGGCGGCGGAAGGAAAGCCCGAGACGAAAGCGGCGGCTGAGCCGGCCGAGAAGAGGTAACAGCCATGTCCAAGTTCTTCATCAATCGACCCATAGTGGCTATGGTGATTTCGATCCTCATGGTGATGCTGGGGTTGGTTGCCGCTTCGCGGCTCCCCATCGCCCAGTTTCCCAACATCGTCCCGCCGGCGATCCAGGTGAATGCCACCTATACCGGCGCCGATGCCCTCACCGTCGAGCAGTCCGTGGCCACCCCGATCGAGCAGCAGATGTCCGGCGTCGACAACCTGGACTACATGTACTCGATCAACACCAACAACGGCATGATGACGCTGTATGACTACTTCGAGCTCGGGACCAACGCCAACACCGACCAGATCCTCGCCCAGATGCGGCAGGGGCAGGCGCAGTCGCAGCTGCCGCGGGACGTCATCGACTACGGGATTACGGTGGCGAAATCCACCTCATCGCCGTTGATCATGTTCGCCCTCTATTCGCCCAACGGCACCTACGACAACATCTTCCTCGCCAATTACTGCTACATCAACATCAACGACCAGATGACCCGCATCAAGGGGATTGCCAGCGTCACGATCTTCGGCGCCGGCCAGTACGCCATGCGGCTCTGGGTAAATCCGGACCAGCTCGCAAAGCTGAACATCACCATCCCGGAGATCATGAACGCGGTCAAGGCCCAGAACACCGTGAACCCGTCGGGTCAGGTCGGTTCGCAGCCGGTGCCGAAGGGTCAGGAGTTCACGTACTCCGTACGTTCCCAGGGACGGCTGCAGAGCGAGGCGGAGTTCGGCAACATCGTCCTGCGCGCCAACCCGGACGGCTCCATCGTGCGGGTGAGAGATGTGGCCCGCATCGAGCTCGGTGCCCAGACCTACAATTTGGAGGGGCGCCTGAACGGCAAACCGTGCGCCCTGATCGCCCTCTACCAGATGCCGGGCACCAACGCGCTCGACGCCGCCAACGGCACCAAGAAGCTGATGGTGGAGCTGAAGAAGCGCTTCCCGCCCGACCTGGACTACACGGTAGCGCTCGACACCACCCTGGCGGTTACCGAGGGGATGAAGGAGATCGAGCACACATTCATCGAGGCCCTCATCCTCGTCATCCTCGTGGTTTTCATCTTCCTCCAGGGGTGGCGGGCGACTCTGATTCCGCTTTTGGCGGTGCCGGTGTCGCTGGTCGGGACGTTCGCCGTTTTCCCCATGCTCGGCTTCTCCATCAACACCCTCTCCCTCTTCGGCCTGGTCCTCGCCATCGGCCTCGTGGTTGACGATGCGATTGTCGTGGTCGAGGCAGTGGAGCACCACATCGAGCATGGCCTGTCACCGAAGGATGCCTCTCTCAAGGCGATGGAGGAGGTCTCCAGCCCTGTCATCGCCATTGCCATCATCCTGGCGGCGGTCTTCGTGCCGACCGCCTTCATCCCCGGCATCACCGGCCAGCTCTACCAGCAGTTCGCCGTGACCATCGCCATCTCGGTCATCGTCTCCGCCTTTAACGCCCTCTCCCTCTCACCGGCCCTCTGTGCCCTGATGCTGAAGCCGAAGAAGAAAGGGACCGGTCTGCTGCAGAAGTTCTATGACTGGTTCAACAAGCACTTCGGCCGGGCGACCGACGGCTACGTCTCCCTCTGCGGCATGGCCATCAGGAAGAGCAAGACCAGTCTGCTCCTCCTGGTCGGGGTGACAGTCCTCACCGGCGTGGCGGGCAAGAGCATCCCGACCGGCTTCCTCCCCGACGAGGACCAGGGGTTCATTTTCGCCGGCATCCAGCTCCCCAATGCCGCTTCGTTGCAACGGACCGGCGACGTGGCCCGCCAGGCAGAGGACGCAATCCTCAGCACTCCCGGAGTCAAATACTGCTCGACGATCGTCGGCTACAGCATGCTGAGCCAGGTGCAGAACACCTACAGCGCCTTCTTCTTCATTTCCCTGGAGGATTGGGCCAAGCGGAAGAAGCCGGAAGAGAAGTATGAGGCGATCAAGGCCGCCATCTCCAAGAAGATGGGGGCGATTCCCGGAGCCATCGGCTTTGCCTTCCCGCCTCCCGCCATCATGGGGGTCGGCACTTCCGGTGGGGTCACCTTCATTCTCGAGGACCGCGCCGGCAAGGATATCGCCTTCCTCGCGGGGAACGTGCAGAAGTTTCTCGAAGCCGCAAGGAAACGTCCCGAGATTGCCCGGGCCACCACGACGTTCACTCCCACCGTCCCCCAGCTCTTCGTCGACGTGGACCGGGACAAGGCGCTGAAGCAGGGGGTCAACGTCGCCGATGCCTACAAGGTCCTGCAGAGTTTCATGGGGAGCGGCTTCATCAACTACTTCAACAAGTTCGGCCGACAGTGGCAGGTATTCCTCCAGGCCGAGGGGGATTTCCGCACCAACATCGAGAACATCGGCCAGTTCTACGTGCGCAATAGCGAAGGGAAGGCCGTGCCGCTCTCGGCGCTCACCTCGACCCGAAACATCGTCGGCCCCGAGTTCACCATGCGCTACAACCTCTACCGTTCGGCCCAGATCAACGCAACGGCCGCCGAGGGTTACAGCTCGGCCCAGGCGATGAAGGCGCTGGAAGAGGTCTTCGCTCAGACAATGCCGCGGGAGATCGGTTTCGACTACAGCGGCATGTCGTTCCAGGAGCAGAAGGCCCAGCAAGGGGTGTCGCCGGTGGCGATCTTCGCCTTCTCGTTCCTCTGCGTCTTCCTGATCCTGGCGGCCCAGTACGAAAGCTGGTCGCTCCCCTTCTCGGTTCTCCTCGGGACGCCGGTGGCAGTGTTCGGGGCCTTTGCCGGCCTCTTGTTCCGTTCCTTCGAGAATAACATCTACGCCCAGATCGGCCTGGTCATGCTGATCGGCCTGGCGGCGAAGAACGCCATCCTCATCGTCGAATTCGCCAAGCTGGAGTACGAGAAAGGGAAGCCGCTGGTGGACGCGACCCTGGCGGGAGCGAAGCTCCGCCTGAGACCGATCCTCATGACCTCCTTCGCCTTCATCCTCGGCTGCGTACCGCTCGCCACCGCCAGCGGGGCGGGCGCCATCTCCCGCCAGGTCATGGGCATCACCGTGATCGGCGGCATGCTGGCAGCCTCCTTCATCGCCATCTTCCTCATCCCGGTCACCTTCTACGTGGTGGAGAAGATCGGCCACAGGAAGTCCGCCGAGGGCGGGCATCAGGTAGCGCTGGAGACTGCCGGCAGTGGGGCGCCGCCGGCCGAACATTCCAGAGAGGAGGGAGACCGCCATGAGTAAAATTCTCGCAGTCACCCTGCTGGCACTGTTTACCGGGGGATGCATGATGGGCCCCGACTACCGGCGCCCCTCCCTCGACATACCCAAGTCCTTCCAGTACGAAACGAAGGAAGCGCAGGATACCGTGAATACCGAATGGTGGAAAGGTTTCCAGGATCCGGTGCTTGACGGTCTCATCGCCGAGGCGCTGGCCAACAACAAGAGCGTACAGATTGCCGCCGCCAATATCGAACAGGCAGCCGGTGTGCTTACCCAGACTCGTGCCCCCCTCTTTCCCCAGGCCAGCTATGCCGGCAGTGCCTCCCAACAGCGCTCCAGCGAGCATAATGCCACCCCGATCCCGACCGGCGTCTCGAACCCTTTCACCTCTTTTCAGCTTTTCGCGGGCGCAAGCTGGGAAATCGATCTGTGGGGCCGGGTCAGACGCCTCTCCGAGGCAGCCCGGGCGAACCTGTTCGCATCCGTAGAGGCGCGGCGTGGCGTCATCCTTTCCCTCGTCGCCTCGGTGGCGGGTGAGTACATGCAACTGCGCGGCCTCGACGAGCAGTTGGCGATCGCCAAGCGCAATCTGGATGCCTATGCCGAATCGGTCAAGCTCTATGAACTGCAGTTCCAGTACGGCCTTGTGTCCCAGCTGATTGTCGAGCAGGCCCGCACCCAGTACGAGAGTGCGGCGGCCACCATTCCGCAGATCGAATCGCAGATCGTGCAACTGGAGAACGCCTTGTCAATTCTTCTCGGTCGCAACCCGGGACCGATCGCGCGGGGCAAGACGATCAACGAGCTCGCATTCCCCGCCGTTCCGGCCGGTCTGCCGTCGCAACTGCTGGAGCGCCGGCCCGACCTTGCCCAGTCAGAGCAGAACCTGGTCGCCTTCAATGCCCAGATAGGTGCGGCCAGGGCCCTGTATTTCCCGACCATTTCATTGACCGCCGGCTATGGCTTCGAAAGCAAAAACCTCTCGGAACTGTTCAAGGGGCCCTCCAGAATCTGGAGCTACGGTGGCTCGTTCACGGGGCCGATCTTCACGGCCGGTGCGATCTCCGGACAGGTCGAGCAAGCCGAAGCAGCCCAGAAGGCGGCGCTCATCGCCTATCAGGCAGCAATCCAGAGCGCATTTGCCGATGTGGAAAATGCCTTGATCGCACGCGAAAAGCTTGTCGTACAGGTCCAGGCCGAGGAGCGGCTCGTCAAGGCGAGCCAGGAATACGAGCGGTTGGCAAAGCTGCAGTACGAGGGCGGCTATGCCCCCTATCTCACCGTGCTCAACGCGCAGCAACAACTGTTCCCCGCCGAGCTCAACCTTGCCCAGTTCAGGGCTTCGCTGTTTGTATCGTACGCGAACCTGTACAAGGCGATGGGGGGAGGATGGGTGGCGGAAGCGGACAAGATGACGACAGCAGGCGGTCAGCCTGCAGGCAGTTCGCAATGAAGGATTGAGGATAATGAAATCATGAATTCGTCTCTTTCCGACATGTTCAGGCGATTCAGAGATTTCTGGCTGGGAGATAGGGCTCTTTCGGCATTTCTCTTTCTGCTCTTTGTGGCACTTTTTCTCGGTCCGTTCATCGACTTGCTCCTGGTCCGGCTGATCACGAGCCTTTTATTCTCCCTGCTCATGATCGCCGGGGTTGTAACCATGTCGCGTCACTCGGCGGTCAGATTCATTGCCGGGGTAGTAGCCTTCGCGGCCATTGCGCTGCGCTGGATGACGCACATCGCACCGACACCTGCGGTCCTGCGCTGGAGCAGCCTGGCGTCTCTCATCTTCATGGTCCTGCTGACCATGGGGACCCTCTACAAAGTGTTCATGGACGACAAGCCGGTCACCGGTCACCGGATACTGGGGGCAATAGCCGCCTATCTGCTCTTCGGCATCACCTGGTCGATCCTCTATGGTCTCCTCGATCAGTTACTGCCCCATGCCTTCAGTATCTCATCCGTTACCGGCGACTACAATCCCGAGCGCCAGGAGGAGATTGTCTATTTCAGTTTCGTCACCCTCACGACCCTGGGGTATGGCGACATTACCCCGACGCACGACGCTTCACGGATGTTTGCGGTCATGGAGGCGCTTCTGGGGCAGCTCTACCCGGCGACGCTCCTGGCCCGCCTTGTTTCGCTGGAAGTGTCACATCGCGAGAGGGAGAGGGCGCCCGAGCTTTGAACAACTAATGTTAAGTGAGGCTGCGGCATGGAAAAGCGGATAAACATTTTTCCAATCACAGACTGGCTGGGATCATACAAGAAAGAGTGGATCGGCCTGGACCTGGTCGGTGGCCTCACTGCCTCAACAGTGGTTGTCCCGCAGGCGATGGCCTACGCTGCCATTGCCGGCCTTCCCCTGGTGGTGGGACTTTACACATCGCTCCTGATGCTGGTGGTGTATGCCGTGATGGGGACCTCCCGTCTCCTGAGCGTGACGACGACGTCCACGATTGCCATCCTCACGGCCGGAATTCTTCAAGAGGTAGCTCCCGGTGCGGACGAAGCCGCACTCTTGTCAGCGACGGCGACTCTCTCTCTATTGGTGGGGAGCTTCCTGCTGGTGGGGGGGCTTCTTCGCCTCGGGGTGGTTGCCAACCTCATATCCTACCCCGTGCTGATCGGCTTCAAGGCCGGCATCGGCCTCGTCATCATACTGGGTCAGGTCCCGAAGCTCCTGGGTGTGCATATCACCAAGGCCGGTTTTTTCCGCGATATCGTATCGATCGTCGGACAGCTGCCGGGAACGTCGCTTCCGACATTGCTGCTCGCTGCGGCGATGTTCGCCCTGATGCTCGGCCTCGCCCATTTTGTCCCCCGGGTGCCGGCTTCGCTGGTTACCGTGGTGGCGGGGATTTCACTGGCGGCCTTTGCCGGGCTCGACAAGGCGGGGGTCTCGCTGGTGGGGACGGTCCAGGCGGGGCTGCCTCCCTTTGCTCTCCCTGACCTTTCCCTGGTGGAAGAGCTCTGGCCCGCGGCGATGGGGATTGCCTTGATGAGTTTCGTCGAGACGGCAGCTGCCGGGCGTGCCTTCATCAACAAGGGGGACCCTTTCCCCGAGGCCAACCGTGAATTGATTGCAACGGGGGCCGCAAATATTGTCGGGAGCTTTTTTTCCGCCATGCCGGGCGGTGGAGGGACATCGCAGACGGCCGTGACTCAGAGCGCGGGGGGCCGCAGCCAGGTAGCCGGCCTGGTCTGCGCAGCGGTCGTCGTGGCCACACTCCTATTTCTTGCGCACCTCTTTGGCCTGATGCCCAATGCGACCCTGGCCGTTGTCGTCATTGTTGCCTGTTCCGGACTGGTAAAGCCGGCAGAGTTTCGCGCCATCAAGCATGTCAGGACCATGGAGTTCCGCTGGGCCTTCATTGCCGCTGCCGGGGTGATGGTGCTCGGCACCCTGAAAGGGCTTCTGGTTGCGGTGCTGGTGTCGATGGTGGCCCTCATCTTCCACGCCAACACGCAGCCTATTCTCGTCCTGGGACGAAAGCCGGGCACCAATGTGTTTCGCCCGCGCTCTCCGGAACACCCGGAAGACGAGACGTTCCCCGGCCTTCTGTTGCTCCGGCCGGAGGGATCGATTCATTTCGCCAACGCCCAGCGGTTGGGACAGAAGATGCGGGAACTTCTTGCCGAGTTCACCCCGAAGATCCTGGTCCTGGACTTGAGCGCCGTGCCTCTCCTGGAATACACCGCCCTCAGGATGATGGCGGAGGGTGAGGAGAGGCTCCGGGATGAGGGGACCACGCTCTGGCTGGTGGCGCTGAATCCGGATGTGGTCGCTGTCATGCAGCGCTCGCCGCTCTGGGAGCGGTTGGGGCGTGAACGGATGTTCTTTAGCCTTGAGCAGGCGGTGGCGAAATATCAGGAGCAGGCGACGGCCGTGGCGCGAGAGCCGGCTTCCCAAGGCTAACAGGCGGTTACGTACGGAGGCGGGTGATGCTCAAACTGCTGCAATCGATATTCGGGAGCGACACGGGGGGGAGCTATCCCGAGTCGCTCGTCAAGGAGGCGATCGAGCGGGTGGTGGACGGAACGGATCCCTGGCTGCGCGCCGTGTCGGGCTATAAGAAGAAGCTCCGCCCCGCGGTCATTCGCACCATCGATCACGTGGTGGCGCTGGTGGACGCCCTGCCGTCGCCCATGGCGGTGCATCTCGGGAGCTA
>DATJLB010000180.1:0-5098 GCA_035490915.1 Geobacteraceae bacterium | reverse complement strand
GACCCGCGGGGAATGACGGGGAAGATGCCGGTCCTGAACAGCCGGCCGGAACATATCAAAGAGGTGGCCGAGGCCTCGCTCAAGCGGCTCAGGACCGAGGTCATCGATCTCTTCTACCAGCATCGGGTCGACCCGGACGTGCCGATCGAGGAAGTGGCGGGAGCGGTGAAGGAGCTGATCCGGGAAGGGAAGGTGAAGCATTTCGGCCTGTCCGAGGCGGGAATCCAGACGATCCGCCGCGCCCACGCCGTCCAGCCGGTCGCCGCTGTCCAGAACGAATATTCCCTCTGGTTCAGGCGGCCGGAAGAGGGACTGCTGCAGACCTGTGAGGAACTGGGGATCGGTCTCGTCCCCTACAGCCCTCTCGGCAAGGGGTTCCTCACCGGGAAGATGGACGAGAAGACGACCTTCGACAGCACCGATTTCCGCAGCACCCTCCCGCGCTTCGCGCCGGAGGCGCTCAAGGCGAATCAGGCCCTGGTCGATCTGCTGGGCCGTATCGCCGCAGAGAAGAACGCGACCCCCGCCCAGATCGCGCTCGGCTGGCTCCTGGCCCAGAAGCCGTGGATCGTCCCCATCCCGGGGACCACGAAGCTCGCGCGTCTGGACGAGAACATCGGCGCGGTTGCCGTCGAACTAACTGCCGACGATCTCCGCGAGATCGAGAGCGCTGCCTCGAAGATCACGGTAGAAGGGGCCCGGTACCCCGAAAAGCTGGAGCAGTTGACCGGACGGTAATCGATTTATGGTTTCTGAACCTGGGTTGCTCAAAAGTAGTCAGATCGTCGCACCCGCAGAAAGCCCCACGGAGGCGTAGCAGCGCTACGCCGCACACGGCGGCTTTCGAGGACGGCGGCGAGATGGCCGTTTTTCAACAACCGCCTAAGGGCGACTGTCACACCGCCAGCAGGTCCTTGCTCACGAGTTTCTCGATGAGCAGGCCCACCGTCCCCTCGGGGTCGTGCAACCCGTTGCCGATGATCTCTCCCTGGTCGCGCTGGGGAGAGAATATCTTGCTGACCCAGGTCGGGGACCCCTTGAGACCGACGCTCTCCACGTCGAGCTGCAAAACGGCATTGTCCCAGACGGTGATCGTCACGTCCTCGGCCGCCAGCCGCATCGGCACGGTGGGATAGCGGGGACGGTTCAGCTCCCGCACCACGGTGATCATCACCGGCAGGGGCGCCTCCACGATCTCATGCCGCCCCTCCAGCTTGCGCCGCACCCGGATCCGCTTTCTCAGGAAATCCACATGCTCGATCCGGTCGACCAGGGTGAGCTGGGTGAACCCGAGGCGGGTGGCGATGCCGGGACCGACCTGGGCGGTATCGCCATCGATGGTCTGCTTGCCGCAGAACACGATCCCCACCGGCTCCCGGCGCCCGAGCCGCTCGATGGCCGCGGAGAGAACCTTGCTTGTCGCCAGGGTGTCGGCCCCGCCGAAGCAGCGGTCGGAGAGGAGGATCGCCTCGTCGATCCCGAGGGCGCATGCCTTCCTGAGGGTGGCCTCGGTGTTCGGCGGCCCCATGGAGAGGGCGACGGTGCGCATGCCGTACGTGTCCTTCAGCCGGAGGCTTTCCTCGAGGGCATGGGTGTCATAGGGGTTGACGATGAAGGGTATCCCTTCCCGCACCAGGGTGTTGGTCACGGGATCGATCTTCACCTGGGTGGTGTCGGGCACCTGCTTGATGCAGGAGATGACGAGCATGAGCGCCTCCTTTCGTTGTCAGTTAAACCGCCAGCTTCAGACCGTCCGGCCTGTAGACCTTCAGCAGCGCGGAGGCCATGTCCGCCGGACTGGTGGCCACGCTGATGCCGCACTCCCTGAGCACGGCCACTTTCTCGGCCGCGGTCCCCTTGCCGCCGGCGATGATCGCCCCGGCGTGCCCCATCCGCTTCCCCGGGGGGGCGGTGACCCCGGCGATGTAGGCCGCGACCGGCTTGGTCATGTGCTCCTTGACGAAATATGCCCCCTCTTCCTCGGAGGTGCCGCCGATCTCGCCGATCATGATCACCGCTTCCGTGTCCGGGTCCTCCTCGAACATCCTGAGGACGTCCAGGTGGCTGGTGCCGTTCACGGGGTCGCCGCCGATGCCGACGCAGGTGGACTGGCCAAGCCCCACGTTGGTCAACTGCCAGACCGCCTCGTAGGTCAGGGTGCCGCTGCGGGAGACGACCCCGATCTTCCCCGGCTTGTGGATGTACCCGGGCATGATGCCGATCTTGCACTCCCCCGGGGTGATGACTCCGGGGCAGTTGGGTCCGACCAGACGGGTCCGTTTCCCCTGCATGAATTGCTTCACCTTCACCATGTCGAGGACCGGGATCCCCTCGGTGATGCAGCAGACCAGCTCAATGCCGGCATCGACCGCCTCCATGATGGCATCGGCCGCGAACGGCGGCGGCACGTAGATGACCGAAGCGGTGGCGCCGGTCTTCTCCACGGCCTCCTTCACCGTGTCGAAAACGGGAAAGCCGTCCACAACGCTCCCCCCCTTCCCCGGGGTGACCCCACCCACCATCTGCGTGCCGTAGTCGCGGGCTCCCTGGGCGTGAAAGAGGCCGGTGGCGCCGAGCCCCTGGGTGATGACCTTCGTGTCCCTGTTGATGAGAATGCTCATGGGATTCCCCCTTGTTCGTAGATTCCGCAGCATTTCCCCTCCCCCCTGGTGGGGGAGGGTCGGGGTGGGGGGGCTTCTTCGCCGGTCACCCTCCCCCAGCCCCTCCCATCAAGGAGGGGGCTACCATCAGGCTGCCACAGCTTGCACTATCTTTTTCGCCGCATCTGCCATGCCGTCGGCAGCCACGATATTGAGACCGCTGGCGGCGAGCAGCTCTTTCCCCTTCGCCACGTTCGTCCCTTCCAGCCGCACCACCAGCGGCACCTTGAGGGAGACCTGCTTGGCGGCCTCGATGACCCCGGTGGCGATCACGTCGCACTTCATGATCCCGCCGAAGATGTTCACCAGGATCCCTTTCACGTTCCTGTCGGAGAGGATGATCTTGAACGCCTCGGTGACCCGCTCGATGGTCGCGCCCCCTCCCACGTCGAGGAAGTTGGCGGGATCCCCTCCGGAATGCTTTATGATGTCCATGGTGGCCATGGCGAGGCCGGCGCCGTTCACCAGGCAGCCGATGTTGCCGGTGAGCGACACGTAGGAGAGGTCGTGCTGGGACGCCTCCACCTCGTTCGGGTCCTCCTCGTCGTAGTCGCGCATGTCGCCGATCCGCGGCTGCCGGAAGACGGCGTTGTCGTCGAAGCCGAACTTGGCGTCCAGGGCGAGGAGGTCACCTTCGGCGGTCACCACCAGCGGGTTGATCTCAAGGAGCGAGCAGTCGCAGGTGACGAAGGTCGAGTAGAGACCCTGCAGCAGGCTGACCGCCTTGGTGGTCAGCCTGCCGGTCAGCCCGAGGCTGAAGGCGAGGTTGCGGCACTGGAACGGGGTGAGCCCCAGGAGCGGGTCCACCGCTTCCCGGAAGATCTTCTCCGGGGTGCGGGCCGCCACCTCCTCGATGTCCATCCCCCCCTCGGTGGAGGCCATCACCGTCACCCGGCTGGTGGCCCGGTCGACGAGGAGGCTCACGTACAGCTCGCGCTCGATGGTGCAGCCGTTTTCCACCAGGACGCGGGTCACCACCTTCCCCTCGGGACCGGTCTGGTGCGTGCGCAGCGTCATGCCCAGCATGTCCCGGGCCGTGTTGCGCACCTCCTCGGCGGTGCGGGCCAGTTTGACCCCGCCCCCCTTGCCGCGGCCGCCGGCGTGGATTTGCGCCTTCACCACCCAGGGACCGTCACCGAGGCGCTTCGCCCATTCCCGGGCACTCGCGCCGTTGTAACAGACGTGACCGTGCGGCACCGGGACGCCGAACTCCCTCAGGATCGCCTTGGCCTGATACTCGTGAATGTTCACTCCCTCTCCTCTCTGCTGCCGGCTGGATGACTGTCCGGCGCCTTTGTCGTGATGCTACAGTTATATCTACCCGTTCACTTGCATTACGTTAACGTAAAGGTAATGCAACTCAAGATAGATGATGAAGGGAGCCCCTGTCAAGCGGGAATTTGCACCGTCGTCTTTGCCTGATATCCATGAATGTTCATCGTGCCCCTTATATTAATTATTCTGGTACTTAATTACCATTTTATTGGCAAAAAATATATGTGGAGGTTGTGCTATTTTGTATTTAAGTACCTTATTACTTCTTATCTGTCAAGATATTTTTTTAAACCGTCTCCATTGCCCACCCGTCCGGCATTTGGAGATCACCTTTTTCAAGGGAGCAAGGGAAGTGCGCTAACGCCGCAGACAGGCTCCGCAGTAACTTCTGAACAACGTGTTAACGACCGAGCAGGAGTATTATTCGCGGGTGGTGAAGAAGAAGGGGTAGCGCCGGCAAATCCGGAATGCACAGCCTGGAGCGGTAGCTGTCACCTACAGTTAAACGATCACTTTTTTGCCTGGGAACTGGTGCTTGCTAAGAGGAGTCACCTCAAATGACACCCGTGGCAGATCTTTTCCCCCTGTGCTTCCACCACCAGCAAGTGTTCCTTTGTAGAGTAAAGGGAATGGCATGTCCTGCAGAAAATCTTGCCGTTGTCGAATGTAAATCCCCTGATTTCCGCCTCTTCCAGCGTTGCATAGTGGCGCTCCTTGCCCGGTGGTGGATACTGCACTTCCACCAAATGCATGCCGTATATGAAGCACATCCGGTCCTTGGTGCAGCGTGAAACGTCGCGGCCTTTGCCAGGCTTGCCGCTATGGCACGACACACAGGCGGCCATGGATGCATTGGCATCGACCAAAAAGCCGAAGTGCTGGACCATCTGCGCGTCATCGGGAATTGGGAATATTCCTGAGAGCAGCAGTAGAGCATGAGCGATTCGCATGGCTCACCATCCTCTGAAATGGGGACTTGCTTTTGTGATTGAAGCTTACTACGAGATTAGACGCCGTCAACGTGATTTAAGGAATTTTCGAGAGGCAAATAGGTGTGGGGTAAACATGGTGGGTATTGATGGCATCGGGAAGTTATTCCCCTTTTTTACCATTGGTTTTCTTAGGTTTCTTGAACATTTCTAACACATCAGAAACTATTTTAG
>DATJLB010000179.1:0-5154 GCA_035490915.1 Geobacteraceae bacterium | reverse complement strand
GACCCGTGTGCCCCCAATTCGCGCCTCGGCATCCCACTGCGGCACTTCGTGGGGAAATCACTCGACGGCATCGAGGGGCTCCACTTCCACACCCTCTGCGAGCAGCTGTACGAGCCGCTGGAGCGGACCGCGAAGGTCTTCGAGGAGCGGTTCGGAAAGTACCTCCGCGGGATGAAATGGCTGAACCTGGGGGGAGGCCACCACATCACCCGGCCGGGGTACGACGTCGATGCCCTGGTGGAGCTGGTGTGCTACTTCCGGGAGAAGTACGACGTCACGGTCTACCTGGAGCCGGGAGAGGCGATCGCCATCGGCACCGGGGTCCTGGTCGGGGAGGTACTGGACGTGGTGGAGAATGGCATGGAGATCGCGATCCTCGACGTCTCTGCCACCTGCCACATGCCGGATGTCCTGGAGATGCCGTACCGTCCGGAGATTACCGGCGGCTTCGACCCCGGCGTGAAGCCGCATACCTACCGACTGGGCGGAGCGTCGTGCCTTGCGGGAGACGTGATCGGCGACTGGTCGTTCGAGCGGCCGCTGAAGAGCGGGGACCGACTCGCCTTCGAGGACATGGCCCACTACACCATGGTGAAGACCACGACCTTCAACGGCATCCAGCACCCGGCCATCTGCACGTACGAGCCGGTGACAGGGGAGCTGAAGGTGGTGCGGGAATTTGGATACCCTGATTTCAAGAATAGATTATCATAACAACAAACCCAAGGCTTTCAACGCAGAGGACGCAAAGGGACGCAGAGAAAATCCTGACATTCGGGAGGTTTTCCTCTCTTTTCTCCTCTGCGTACTCTGCGGTAAAAACAGAGTTTTTTTTTATAACAAGTCCTTAAAGGTGGTCTAGCCTATGGAACGCTGGTCGATTGCTGAATCCGCAAAAATTTACAATTTAGACAACTGGGGCGCCGACCTTTTCTCCATCAACAAGAAGGGGAACGTCTGCGTCCATCCCTCGCCTACTTCGAAACACTCCATCGATCTGCGGGCCTTGGTGGACGACCTGATCAAGCGGAAGATCAAGCCCCCCATCCTGCTCCGCTTCATGGACATCCTGGAGGGGCGAATCGGGGCGATCAACCGCGCGTTCCGGAGCGCCATCGCCGAGAACGACTACCCGGCCACCTACCAGACCTTCTATCCCATCAAGGTGAACCAGCAGCGTCAGGTGGTGGAGGCGATCGCCAAGTTCGGCAAGCGCTACAACATCGGCCTGGAGGTCGGCTCCAAGGCGGAGCTGGTGGCGGCCATCTCATTCGCCACCGGCAACGGGGTGCCCATCATCTGCAACGGCTACAAGGACAGCGAGTTCATCGAGACGGTCCTGTACGCCACCAAGATCGGCTACGACATCACCATCGTGGTGGAGAAGATGTTCGAGCTGGAGAAGATCACCAAGCTCGCGAAAAAGGCGGGGATCGCGCCGAAGCTCGGCATCCGGGTGAAGCTCTCCTCCAAGGGGACCGGCAAATGGGCTACCTCGGGGGGAGAGGACGCGAAGTTCGGGCTGCGCGTCTCCGAGCTCATCGCCGCCATCGACATCCTGAAAAAGGAGGAGATGATCGACAACCTGAAGCTCCTCCACTTCCATATCGGAAGCCAGATCACCAAGATCGACAAGATCAAGAACGCCCTGATCGAGGGGACCCGCATCTACGCGGAGATGCGGAAGCTCGGCGTCGGCCTGGAATTCGTCGACATCGGCGGCGGCCTCGGGGTGGACTACGACGGCTCGAAATCCAGCTACTTCTCCAGCGTCAACTACTCCATCGAAGAGTACGCGAACGACGTGGTCTACCAGGTGAAGAACATCTGCGACGAGGCGGGGGTCCCCTGCCCGAACATCATCTCCGAGTCGGGGCGGGCGATCGTCGCCCACTACTCGGTGCTAGTCACCAACGCCCTCAACACGACCACCCAGAACCATACGCCCGACTTCGAGGAGGCGCTGGAGCAGGCGGAGAAGCTCTCCCCCACGGTCAAGAAGCTGGTGGACATCTACAAGAGCCTCGACCGGTATTCGCTCCGGGAGGACTACCACGATACCCTCCAGCTGATCCAGGAGGCGGTGAGCCTGTTCAACCTGGGGTACCTCAACCTGAACGACCGGGCCATGGCCGAGTGGCTCTGCACGAGGATATTCAAGAAGATCAACGGGATCGTCGAGAAGATCAAGCCGATCCCCGAGGAGCTGCAGAATTTCCAGCTGAGCCTGCGTCAGACCTACTTCGCCAACTTCTCCCTCTTCCAGTCGGTCCCCGACTCCTGGGCCATCGACCAGCTCTTCCCGATCGTGCCGATCCAGCGGCTCAACCAGAAGCCGGACGTGATGGCGTCCATCGCCGACATCACCTGTGACTCGGACGGCGAGATCACGAGCTTCGTCGGCGAGAACGGCCGGACCAAGTACCTGCCCCTCCACAAGATCCGGAAGGACGAGGACTATTTTATCGGCTTCTTCCTGATCGGTGCCTACCAGGAGATCCTGGGGGACATGCACAACCTGTTCGGCGACACCAACGCGGTGCACATCTCCTTCAGCAAGAAGACCAACTACAAGATCGACACGGTCATCACCGGCGATGCGATCTGGGAGAGCCTCAAGTACGTCCAGTACAAGGGGCCGGAGATCCTGAAGCACGTCCGCGACACCCTGGAGAAGAGCGTCGCGCTCAGGAAGATCTCCATCGAGGAGACGAGCCATTTTCTGGAGTTGTTGGACAAGGCACTGGTATCCTACACCTACATGGGTGAGTAGGCGCAACGCCATATTTGCGCCCTGACGGCGCCGGCTCCTTGCGGAGGCTCCTCGACGTAGCGCTGCTACGCCTGTGGGCCTTCCTCGTCGCCGTCACCGTCATCATCGCAAATCTGACGTTGCTTGCTGATCAAGCACATTTGCTCGAAAAGACAAAACCCTTGACCGGGATGCCCTGTGCGGCGTCCCGGTTTTTTTGTCCTGGAGGGGCTGTCAAAAAAAACGCCGCTGGTGCTGGAAAATCCGTGATTGCGCGGTATACTGTTTCTGCAGTTCTTCACGAATTGGATCTTGCCGATGTCCTGCAGAGTGCAATCCAAGCACGCACAACAAGCCGTTCCTATTGTCTTCTCTGCTGCTACGTTGGCGTCTGAAAGGGGTCATGCGTGAAAAGGTTATGGATAGGTGCGTTCGTCGGTCTGATGCTTGCCGCTGCTTCCGCGTGGGGAGCGGAGAAGGTGGAGAGTCCCAAATCGTGTGCCCAGTGCGGCATGGACCGCGAGTTCTTTGCCTACAGCCGGATGCTGATCCGCTATGCCGACGGGACGTCCGCCGGCGTCTGCAGCATCAACTGCGCCGTGACCGAGCTGAAGCAGAACAAGCGGAAGCAGGTCGTTGTGCTCCTGGTCGCCGATTATGCGGGAAAGGCACTCATGGATGCCCGTTCGGCAACCTGGGTGACGGGGGGGAAGAAGCCGGGGGTGATGACGCCGCTGCCTAAATGGGCCTTCGCGAAGCGGGAGGATGCCCAGATGTTCGTCCGGGAGAACGGCGGGACGATTACCGGCTTCGACGACGCCCTGGACCTGGCGATCAAGGAAAACGAATAACAGGATGGAGGGTCGCGTGAGCACGAAAAAGATCCTGGCCCTGCTTCAGGTGTTCGCCCTGTTCGTGGCGTTTTTCGATGCCGGACAGGCGGGAGCGGCCGAAAAAAGGTACCAGAGAAGCGTCGAGCGGTATACCATCCCGGACGTCGTCCTGGTGAACCAGGAGGGGAAAAAGGTGCCTCTCAAGGGTTTCCTCGACACGGATCAGCCGGTCGTCCTCGACTTCATCTACGGGACCTGCACGACCATCTGCCCGGTCCTCTCGGCCAGCTTTGCCGGCCTGCAGAACAGGCTCAGCCCGGACGCCCGGAAGGCCAGGCTGGTTTCCATCACCATCGATCCGGAACACGACACGCCGAAGGTGATGAAGGAGTACCTGGCGCGGTACCGTGCCAAGCCGGGATGGGACTTTCTGACCGGGAGCCGGGCGGATATCGACCGGGTTATGAAGGCGTTCAACGCGTACATCCCGGACAAGATGTACCACTACCAGCTGACGCTGATCCGCGTGCCGCGCGACGGCACGTGGGTCCGGATCAAGGAGCTCGTCAGCGGGGCGGACCTGATGGCGGAATACACGAAGGCGGCAGCCAAATGAAGGGCCCCGGGGTATTGTGGAGATCGCTCGCAAGAGGCGCGGTGCAGCTCGGCGCCTGCATCCTGGCGACCGTCTGCTGGTCCGCCGCCGTGGCGGGAGAGGCGCGGGGGGACGTGGCGGGACTTTCCCGCGAAGAGACCCTGCGGCTCGGGGAGCGGCTTTACCGCACCGGCATCCTCCCGTCGGGCAAGCCGGTGACCGCATTCGTCCAAGGGGACGTTGCGGTCGAGGGGACTATGTTTTCCTGCGTCAGCTGCCACATGCGGAGCGGCTTCGGGTCATACGAGGGGGGGGTCATGACGACCCCGACGACCGGGAAGTACCTGTACCAGCCGGTCTATATCCTGCGCCAGCTCTCCCCCGCCGAGAAGGAAACCATCCCGAAGTATTTCCGTCCCCAGTTCGAAGCGCCCCCCAAGCGCCCCGCCTACACGGATGAAACGCTCGCCGCAGCCCTGCGGACCGGCGTCGACCCGTCCGGGAGGGCGTTCAACTACGTCATGCCGCGCTACAGCCTGAACGACCGGGACATGGCGATCCTCATCGCATACCTGAAGTCCCTCGCCGCGGAGCCGTCGCCGGGGGTGACGGAGACGACCGTCCGTTTCGCCACGGTCGTGACCGATGACGTGAGCTCTGCCGAGCGCGACGCACTGATGACGACGCTGGAGAATTACGCCCGCGGCAGGAACGTAATGGCCGCCGCCGCCGAGACGAGGTCCAAGCGGGGTTTTCTGTCGGACTGGATGGACGCGGCGTACCGCCGCAAGCTGTCGATCTCCCGCTGGGAGTTGAAGGGTCCGCCGGCGACCTGGCGCGGCCAGCTGGAGGAGTACTACCGGAAAGAGCCGGTGTTCGCGCTTCTCGGGGGGATAAGCAACGGCGACTGGCGTCCGATCCACGACTTCAGCGAGGAGCACCATATCCCCTGTCTCCTGCCGCTCACCGATTTT
>DATJLB010000178.1:0-3021 GCA_035490915.1 Geobacteraceae bacterium | reverse complement strand
ACCACGAGCGCCAGCCGGCGGGGGGTACCGAGAGTCCGCACCTCGCCGAACGAAAGGCGCGCGTTCTCCAACTCCCGCCGGATCATCGCCTCCATCTCGGCGAGCGCTTTGGGAACGAACCCTGCGGGGATCTCCTCCGCGCCGATTTCCAGGAACAGTTCCTTGACCATTACCCCTTACCTCCTTTCAGCATCGGGAAGCCGAGCCGCTCGCGCTGTTTGACGTACGCCTCGGCGCAGATACGGGCCACGTTCCTGACCCGGCCGATGTAGGAGGCCCGCTCGGTCACCGAGATGGCGCCCCGGGCGTCCAGGAGGTTGAAGGTATGGGAGCACTTCATGACGAAGTCGTAGGCGGGGAAGACCAGCTCCTTCTCCACCAGCCTGATGCACTCCTTCTCAAACTTGCCGAACAGCTCCAGGAGGAGCTGCACGTCCGCCTCCTCGAAGTTGTACCGGGAGAACTCCACCTCGGTCTGGTGGTGGATGTCGCCGTACTTGACCCCCTTCACCCACTCCAGGTCGTAGACGTTGTCCACCCCCTGCAGGTACATGGCGATCCGCTCGCAACCGTAGGTAATCTCGGACGCGACCGGCTTGAGGTCGATCCCCCCCGCCTGCTGGAAGTAGGTGAACTGGGTGATCTCCATCCCGTCGAGCCAGACCTCCCAGCCGAGCCCCCAAGCCCCCAGGGTGGGGGATTCCCAGTCGTCCTCGACGAAGCGGATGTCGTGCTGGTTCGGGTTGATGCCGAAGGCGCGCAGGCTGTCGAGGTAGAGGTCGAGGATGTTCAAAGGCGACGGCTTCATGATCACCTGGAACTGGTAGTAGTGCTGGAGGCGGTTCGGGTTCTCGCCGTAGCGGCCGTCGGTCGGACGGCGGGAAGGCTCCACGTACGCCACGTTCCACGGCTCGGGACCCAGGACCCGCAGGAAAGTGGCCGGGTTGAACGTACCCGCCCCCTTTTCCGTGTCGTACGGCTGCTGGATCACGCACCCCTGTTTGGCCCAGTACCCCTGGAGCGAAAGGATCAGATCCTGGAACGTCAAAACGGTACCTCCGGAGATTGAATGGAACGGCATTTTTACCGACCGTAAAGGGACTTTACCGCCCCTGAAAAATGCATACTGTATACACAGGAAAAGCGGTACTAGCTTACATTTTCAAGGCTCTTGTGTCAAGGATTATCGACCGATCTTGGACCGATTGCAACGGCTTTTTCAACTCCCGGCAAACACTCCCTCATCACGGCCTTCTGGTATACTTGCATCCATGACCAGCGACCGGAAAATACCCCTCGCCATCCTCCTCTGCTCCTCCGCCTCCCTCGCCTACGAGGTGGCCCTCACCCGGATCTTTTCCATCACGCTCTGGTACCACTACGCCTTCATGATCATCAGCATCGCCATGCTCGGTTTCGCCGCGAGCGGCACCGCGCTCGCCCTCTATCCCCGCCTCGGGAAAGCGGAGAACCTGGGGGGGTACGCGCTCGTTCTCGGCATCGCCCTCCCCGCCAGCCACCTCCTCGCCAACGGCGTCCCGTTCGACCCGGTGCGGCTTGAATGGGAAAAGGGACAGTTGCTCTACCTCGGCCTCTACTACCTCATTCTGGCGGTCCCGTTCTTCTCTGCAGGGATGGTGGTTGCCACCGCTTTCGCCGTACAGAGCGGCCGCTCGGGTCTTTTATACGGAGCCGACCTGGTGGGGGCCGGCTTCGGCTCGCTGGGGGTCCTCGCCCTGCTGGCCACGGTCTCACCCGAGCGGGGGGTGTTCGTCATCGCCGTGATCCCTCTCATTGCCTCACTCGGAATGGGAGGGAGGGTGGTGAGGTCCTGCGCCCTCTTCCTCGTCGTGGCTGACCTCCTCATGTTCCTGCACCTCCCCGGGAGTGCGGCGCTGCGCATCTCCCCCTACAAGGGGCTCCCGGCAGCGCTCCGCTACCCAGGGGCCACGCGGCTCAAGACCCACTACTCACCCTTTGCCAGGATCGACACCTTCGAAAGCCCGGCGGTCCGGTTCGCCCCGGGGCTCTCGCTGCGCTACCTCGACCCGCTGCCGCCGCAGATCGGGCTCGCCATCGACGGAGGAGAGGTGAGCGCCATCACCGCCGGCGGCGACCCATCGCTCCTCGCCTTTCTTGATTACCTCCCGGCCGCCCTCCCCTATGCCCTCGGCAGACGGGGAGATGTCCTCGTGATCGACCCGGCCGGTGGGTTGCAGGTCCTCCTGGCGCGCCGCTTCGGCGCTACGGACCCGGTGAAGGTGGAAACCGATCCCGCCGTGGTTCGGATCGTCCGCGAAGATCTGGGGAGATTCTCGGGGGGGGTCTATGACGGTCGGACGTTCACCGGCCTCGGGCGGTCGTGGCTTTCGGGGAGAAAGGAGCGATTCGCCCTGATCGACATCTCCCTCCAGGGGACGGAAGCGTACGGCTCCTTCGGCATCGGCGAAGAGTACCGCTTCACGGTGGAAGCGTTCACGGAATACTTCCGCCATCTCGATGACGAGGGGATGCTGGCGGTCAACCTCTACATCATCCCGCCACCAAGGACCGAGTTCCGCCTCCTCGCCACCATGGCGGATGCGCTGGAGGAGATCGGGGTCCGGGAACCGGCACGCCACGTGGCAGCCGTCAGGAGCTGGGGAAGCCTCTGCATTCTCGTCACAAAGAGCGCTCTCACCGCGGCGGACACGGCGGTCATCCGGCGGTTCGCGGCCGGGCGGCGCTTCGACACGCTCTGGCTCCCGGGAATCACTGCCGCGGAGACCAACCGCTTTGTAAGGAGTCGGGAGTCCGGCTACTTCAGGGCCTTCGCCGCCATCCTCGATCGGAGGGAGCGGGAGAGGTTTCTGGCCGACTATATGTTCGACGTCTCGCCGGTGCGGGACGACCGCCCCTTCTTCCGCTACCACCTGAAACTGGGGCGAATCGGCGATATCTATCGGGCGATGGGGAGAAAGTGGCAGTTTTTTCTGGAAGAGGGGTACATCGTCCCTGCGGTCCTGGTCCAGGCGCTCCTCC
>DATJLB010000177.1:0-9116 GCA_035490915.1 Geobacteraceae bacterium | reverse complement strand
CGATCAATAAAGGAGTTTTTACCATGAGCAACAAGCGCATCGTCAGCGGCATGAGGCCGACCGGCAAGCTCCACCTCGGCCACTACCACGGCGTCCTCGCCAACTGGCTGGAGTTGCAGAACGACTTCGAGTGTTTCTTCTTCGCCGCCGACTGGCATTCCCTCACCACCGAATACGCTGCGACCTCCGAGATCCGGGGGAACATCCACGAAATGGTCCTCGACTGGCTCGCCTTCGGTATCGATCCGGCGAAGAGCACCATCTTCCAGCAGAGCCTTGTCCCCCAGCACGCCGAGCTGAACCTGATCCTCTCCATGATCACCCCCGTCTCCTGGCTGGAGCGGAATCCGACCTACAAGGAGATGCAGGAGAACCTGACCACCAAGGACCTCTCCACCTTCGGCTTCCTTGGCTACCCGGTGCTGATGGCCTCCGACATCATCGTCTACAAGGCGGCCCGCGTCCCGGTCGGCCACGACCAGCTGCCGCACCTGGAGATCACCCGGGAGATCGCCCGCCGCTTCAATCACCTGTACGGGCATGTCTTCCCGGAGCCGGAGGCGTTCCTCACCGAGACGCCGAAACTTCTTGGCCTTGACGGGCGGAAGATGAGCAAGTCGTACGGCAACGCCATCTTCCTGTCGGAGAGCGCCGAAGAGACCCGGAAAAAGGTGATGTCGATGGTGACCGACGTGGAGCGGCCGCGCCGGATCGATCCGGGGGAGCCGGACCGCTGCGTCGCCTTCAACCTGCACCGGCTCTACGTGCCGGAGGAGGAGCGGGCGAAGATCGTCGTGGCGTGCCGCGGCGCCCAGATCGGCTGCGTCGAATGCAAGGGAATCCTCGCCAACTGCGTGATCGAGGAACTGGCGCCATTCCGGGCCAAGCGGGGGGAACTGGCTGCCACGCCCGGCCTGGTGGAGGAAGTGCTCGCCGCGGGGAGCAGCGCGGCCGCCTTGGAGGCGGCGGAGACCATGAAGGCTGTGCGAGATGCGATAAAGATGTGATGATGACGGTAGAGACGCCAGCAGAGCGTCTCTGCGCTGGAGAGTTTCTTGCCGTCCACTGAACCCCAGGATACCCTTTTCCCCGAAAAGAGCGACCCGTCGGCCTATACAGTCAAGACCGAATCGTTCGAGGGACCGCTCGACCTCCTCCTCTTTCTGATCAAGAAGAACGAGGTCGACATCTACAACATCCCGATCGCCGCCATCACCCGCCAGTACCTGGAGTACCTGGAGCTGATGAAGGAGCTCAACCTCGACATCGCCGGGGAGTTCCTGGTGATGGCTTCCACCCTGATCCAGATCAAGTCGCGCATGCTCCTCCCCGTGCAGGAAGAGGAAGAGGCGGAGGAGGCGGAGGAAGATCCGCGCGCCGAGCTGGTCAAGAGGCTTCTGGAGTACCAGCGCTACCGGGAGGCGGCCGAGAGGCTTTCGGAGTGCGAGCTGCTCGGTCGGGAGGTGTTCGCCCGCAAGTTCGTCGCCCCGGAGCTCGGCGAGCTCAAGCCGGTCGAGGCATCGCTGGAGGTGGAGCTGTTCGAGCTGATCGAGGCATTCCGGGCGCTCCTCGCCACGGTGCCGCAGGCGAGCTTCCATGAAGTAGGCGCCGAAGGGATGACCGTCGCCGACCGGATAAACGAGGTGCTCGATACGATCAGGGGGAAAGACGCGGTCCCCTTCGAGCGCCTCTTCACCGCGCTGCTCACGCGGGATTACGTGATCGTCACCTTCCTGGCGATCCTGGAGCTCTGCAAGCTGCGGATGGTGAAACTTCTCCAGGCGAACACCTTCGGCGTGATCTGGGTCGCGCCGACGCTCCTGGAGGAGGACTAAAGCAAGGAGACAATGGTGTCAGACCTTACATCGATCGTCGAAAGTCTCTTCTTTATTTCCGATGTCCCGTTGACAATAGAGCGTCTCTGCGCCATCCTTGAAGAGTATCCCCCCGGCGACGTGGAGGCTGCGGTCGCCCGGCTGCGTGAAACCTGCGACGCATCAAGCCGCGGCATCTGCCTGACCGAGGTGGCGGGGGGGTACCAGCTCCGGAGCCGGCCCGAGAATGCCGACTACATCCGCCGCCTGATCCGGGGCAAGAGCTTCAAATTCAGCCGTTCCGCCCTGGAGACCCTGGCTGTGATCGCCTACCGCCAGCCGATCACCCGCGCCGAGGTGGAGTACCTGCGGGGGGTCGATACCGGCGGGGTGCTGAAGACCCTGCTGGAGAAAAAGATGGTCCGGATCATCGGCAAGAAGGACATCCCCGGCAAGCCGCTCATCTACGGTACCACCCGGGAGTTCCTGGAGGCGTTCAGCCTGAAGGACCTGGCGAGCCTGCCGACCCTCAAGGACATTCAGGAACTGGCCGGATCCTTCGGCGACATGGAACAGGTTGAACTGCCGCTCGGGGAATCAGGAGAAGCAGCTGCGGAACCATAAATCGACGAGTATCTAACCCACCAAGGCACCAAGACACGAAAAACGGTTCACACGGATAACCTCTGATCTCCCGCCTTGATCAGACGTTATCAGACGTGATCCGTGAGCACGGTTTTCTGATTTTTCCGAAGGTGTGTCTTTCTTGGTGATGTCTTGGTGAGAGCGGGGGCGCTCATGATTCGTCAGACTGCGGTCGCCGGCCAGTTCTACCCCGGCGATGAAACCACCCTGAGAGCCGAGCTGGCAGCCCTCGTCGCTCCGGAGGCTCCGCGGGAGACCGTGCTCGGCGTCATCGCCCCCCACGCCGGTTACATGTATTCCGGGGCGGTTGCCGGCTTTCTCTATGGCCGGATCGAGGTTCCCGCCACCGTCATCATACTCGGGCCGAACCACCACGGCATCGGTGCCCGTACCGCTCTCTACCCCGATGGAGAATGGGATACCCCCCTCGGCACCGTTGCCATCAACAAGCGCCTCGCCCGGCTGGTCGCCGCCCACGCCCCTCAGGTGGAGGAAGACGCCGCCGCCCATCACTACGAGCATTCCCTCGAAGTCCAGATCCCGTTCCTCCAGTTCGTCCGCCCCGACGTCACCATTGTCCCCCTCTGCCTCGGCTTCGGCGATTTTGCCAGCTGTCGTACTCTCGGCGAGGGGCTTGCGCGGGCGATCCGGGAGTACGGGGAGGAGACCCTGATCGTGGCGAGCTCTGACATGACCCACTACGAGCCGGCTGCCGTCGCCCGGGAGAAGGATGATCAGGCGTTTCGGGAGGTGCTGGCGCTCGACCCGGAAGGGCTGGTGCGCGTCTGCCGCGACCGGCGGATAACCATGTGCGGCGTGATCCCGTCGGCCGTCATGCTGGTCGCCACCCTGGGGCTGGGGGCCACCAAGGCGGAACTGGTACGGTACGCCACGAGCGGCGACGTGACCGGCGATAACCGGCAGGTGGTGGCGTACGCGGCACTCACCGTTGTCTGAAAGCCGTTCGAGGTTCAACGTTCGATGTTCGACGTTAAAGACATAATGAACAAGCCTCTTAAGGTTCCAACCTTGAACGTCGAACGTCGAACATCGAACAGGTTCTTTGCCCTACCATTCCTGGGATCATCCTGACTTATGGACGTCATAACCACCCACGTCAACGCCGACTTCGACTGCCTCGGCGCCATGGTCGCCGCGAAGAAGCTCTACCCCGACGCGCTCATGGTTTTTTCCGGGTCGCAGGAGAAGAGCATGCGCGACTTCTTCCTCAAGTCCAGCAGCTATGTCCTCGATTTCACCCGCATCAAGGATGTCGACCTGGACCGGGTCACCCGCCTGATCCTGGTTGACTGCCAACATTCCTCCCGGATCGGCCGTTTTGCCGACATTCTCGGGCGGCCGGGGCTCGAGGTGCACATCTACGACCACCACCCGGTGTCGTCAGGCGATATCTCCCCCGACGGCGGGGTGATCCGGGAGTGCGGATCATCCACCACCATCCTGACCCTGCTCTTGCAGGAGCAGGGGATCGAGGTTACCCCCACCGAGGCGACCCTGATGATGCTCGGCATCTACGAGGACACCGGGAGCCTCGTCTTCCCCTCCACCACGACCGACGACTACCGGGCCGCGGCCTGGCTCCTGGAGCGCGGCGCCACCCTTAACACGGTTGCCGACTTCATCACCCAGGAGCTCACCCCGGAGCAGGTGTCGCTGTTGAACGATCTCCTGAAGTCCTTGAAGACCACCAGCCTTCAGGGGGTGGAGGTTTCCATCGCCCAGGCATTCCTCGACTACTACGTGGGGGATATCGCGGTGCTGGCCCACATGTTGCGGGACATGGAGAACCTCCAGGCGCTCTTTCTCGTGGTCGGGATGGGGACCAGGATCTACATCGTCGCCCGGAGCCGTATCCCCGAGGTGAACGTCGGCGAGATCCTCCGCGAACTGGGGGGTGGGGGGCACGCCACCGCCGCCTCCGCCACGGTACGCGATCTTACCCTGATCCAGGTCCTCGAACGGTTGGAGGAGGTCCTCCGTATCCGGGTCAACCCCAGCCGGTCGGCCCGGAACATCATGTCCGAGCCGGTAAAGACGATGCCCGCCACGACCACCATCGCCGAGGCGCGCGACCTCCTCACCCGTTACAACGTCAACGCCATGCCGGTCATGGAGGAGACGCGGATGGTCGGGATCATCTCGCGGCGGATCGTGGAGCAGGCGCTCTTCCACAATCTGGATGCGGTGCCGGTCACCGACTACATGCACACGGAGTTCCTGCACGCCACCCCCGACACTCCGCTGGCCGAGATCAAGGAGTACCTGGTCAGCCAAAACCGCCGGTTCGTCCCGATCTTCGAAGGGGGCGAACTGGTCGGCGCCGTCACCCGTACCGATCTCCTCCGCTTCATGTACACCGGGGAGGCGCTCTACGACCTGGCGCGGGAGGCGATCCCGGTCAGGCGTAAGGAGGTGGAGCGGCTGATCACCAAACAGCTCTCCTCCCGTGTTGTCGGGGTGTTGCGGCACCTGGGAGAGATCGGCGAAGAGCTGGCACTGCCGATTTATGTCGTCGGCGGCTTTGTCCGCGATCTGCTGCTCGGGATCGAGAACTTCGACATCGACGTAACCGTGGAGGGGGACGGCATCCTGTTCGCCGAGTCCTTCGCCGTCCGGTTCGGGTGCCGCTGCAAGAGTCACCAGAAGTTCGGTACCGCTGTGATCGTCTTTCCCGACGGCTTCAAGATCGACGTGGCGAGCACCCGGGTCGAATACTACGAATCGCCGGGCGCGCTCCCGACCGTCGAGCGGTCCTCGCTGAAGAGGGACCTGTACCGGCGCGATTTCACCATCAACACCCTGGCGATCCGGCTCAACACCCCGGAATTCGGTGTGCTGATCGACTACTTCGGCGCCCAGCGTGATATGCAGGAACGGGCGATCCGGGTCCTGCACAACCTCTCCTTCGTGGAAGACCCCACCAGGGTGTTCCGCGCGATCCGCTTCGAGTTGCGGCTCGGCTTCCACATCGTGCGCCACACCGAAAACCTGATCAAGAACGCCGTCAAGATGAATTTCCTGGAGAAGCTGGGTGGGAAACGGCTGTTGACCGAACTGGTCCTGATTTTCCGCGAGAAGGAGCCGCTCCGGGCGGTGGAGCGGTTGGCCGAGCTGGGGCTTCTCCGGTTCGTGCATCCCGACCTCGTCCTGGCCGCCGACAACCGGCGGCTTCTCGCCGAGACCCAGCAGGTCGTTTTCTGGTTCGACCTCCTCTTCCTGGAGCGTGCCTTCGAGAAATGGGTGGTCTACTTCCTCGCCCTGTGCGACCCCCTTTCGAATGAGCAGTTCCGGGGGACCTGCACCCGCCTGTCGGTCGGGGAGCATTACCGGGAAAAGCTGTGTGAGATGCGCCAGAAGGCATGGGAGGTGCTGAAAACCATGGAGGTCCGCACGGCGCGGCGCGGCGCGGTGGAACGGAGTGCGATCTACGCCTGGCTCAGGGACCTGCCGGTGGAGGTCCTCCTCTACATGATGGCGAAGACCGGCAGCGAAAAGGTGAAGAAGGCGATTTCCCTCTATTTCACCCAGCTGCAGGGGGTCCGCCCCCTGATCAGCGGCGACGACCTGAAGACGATGGGGGTGCCGCCCGGACCCCTGTACGGCACGATCCTGGAGACGGTGCTCACCGCACGTCTCAACAACCGGGTCCAGAGCAGGGAGGACGAACTCCGGCTGGTCAGCGAACTGCTCCGGAAGATGTAGCAAAATGTGCTGCATTCCGCACGAAAGGGGAGCGACGAACCGCTCCCCTTTTTTATGGCATTTTAACTGGTTTTTCCCATTCCTATAAGATAAGATTAATTTCCTGTGGTAGCCTCTGGTTAGCGGCGTGGTATACTGTACCCGTGTGGTTTCGTGCACCTGGAGGTAAGACACGCTTTCGGTGCCCTGCCACGCTGGTTCCGGTGCCTGTGCTCGCTCAGCCAATTCGAGAAAAGGACCCCTATGAGCAAAGGAATTCCCTGGATAGTGTGTTTCATCCTGGCTTCACTCGTTCTTTCGATTCCCCGCTCTGCCCAAGCCACGCTCGGTGAGCCCGCTGCCTCGGTGGAGTCGGATCGAAAGGCCCTCTCGGCCCAACCCCGCACATCAACTGCCCGCGGCAGCTACACGGTCCAGGAGGTGGTTTCCGACGCGAACACCGTTCGGGAGTATGTTTCGTCATCCGGCGTCGTCTTTGCCGTCGCCTGGAACGGCCTTACCCATCCCGATCTCACCCCATTGCTCGGTTCCTATGTCGGCGACTACCGGCAGGCGTTGCAGAAGACCAAGCGCACACCGGGGCGCAGGTCGCTTGCGGTGAAGGGGGACCGGGTAGTCGTCGAGAAGTGGGGGCATATGCGGAACCTGCAGGGGCGGGCCTACGTGCCGGCGTTAATCCCTTCCGGAGTGAGTATCGATGAGATCAAATAGACTATTTGTGCTTCTGCCGGGTGTTCTCTTGATCTTAGGGTGCGGTGGGGGCGGTGGAGGGGGCGGTGGCACCCCGAAACCCCTCCCGACATCTGTGACGGTGACACCCAAGAATCCCGCTGTCTCCGTCGGGAGCACACAGCAGTTTGCCGCCATGGCGGTGTTTTCCAACACCTCCACCCATGACGTCACGTCGTCAGTGACGTGGAGTTCATCAAACGTGAGGGTGGCGACGATCGATGCCGGCGGTCTTGCCAGTGCCAAGGCCGCCGGTACGACCACGATTTCGGCCCTGGCAGGGAGCGTCTCCGACGCCACCAGCATGACCGTTCCCATGCCGGTAGGGGGGAACATTATTCCGGTCACGGTCAATGGTTCCCTCTGCTCCAGCGGTTCGTATCCCAACAAGCTGTGCGTCAGTGTCACGGTCTGCACCCCGGGTACCGGGACCTGCCAGACCATCACCGATATTCTCCTGGATACCGGCAGTTACGGCCTGAGGGTCTTCAAACAGGCCCTGAGCGTGCCGCTCAACCAGGTTACCGTCGCTTCGGGCAATCTCGCCGAATGTGTCCAGTTTGTGGACGGCACAGCCGACTGGGGGCCGGTGCAGAACGCTGATGTCGTGCTGGGAGGGGAGCCTGCCGTGACCGTGCCGATCCAGGTGGTCGATGCCACCTTCAGCAAGGTGCCTGCCGGGTGCGGGACCCCGGAGGCGAGCCCGGCAGTTGCCGGCTTCAACGGGATCCTAGGGGTCGGCCTGTTCACGGAAGACTGCGGCGCCGGCTGCGTGAGCGCGGCCGGAAACGGCGTCTACTTTGCCTGCGCCGGCACGACCTGCAGCGGGACCGCCGTTCCCCTTGCGAGCCAGGTCCAGAATCCGGTGGCGGGTCTCCCGGTGGACAATAACGGCGTGCTGGTGCAGTTGCCGGCGGTCCCTCTGGGGGGGACGACCTCCAACAACGGCCAGCTTGTCCTCGGGATCGGCACCCAGACCAACAATATCCCTTCCGGGGTAACGGCCTTTCCCGCCAGCACAACCGGGGATTTCACCACCGTGTTCAACGGCACAACCCTGAACAACAGCTTTATCGATTCCGGTTCGAACGCCTTTTTCTTCACCGATGCCGCGCTACAGGCCTGTGCAGCGCCCAATTCGACATGGTTCTGTCCCCCGACAACCCAAAACCTTTCTGCCACCACCAGCGGAGCGGCCGGCTCTCCGAGTGTGACGGTCCCGTTCCAGATAGGGAATGCCTTGGCCCTGTTCGGTTCGGGCAACAGCGCGTTCGTCGAGTTGGGCGGTTCCTTATCGGGTGTTTCCGGGTTCGACTGGGGCCTCCCGTTCTTCTATGGGCGCAACGTCTTCGTCGGGATCCAGGGGAAGAGCACTTCCCTGGGGACCGGTCCCTTCTGGGCATACTAAAGACGTGGGAAGTTTCACCTGAACGGTCAAAGCCGGGGTCTCCGTCGAGTGCCCGGCTTTGTCCGTTAGTGCCGCCGGAACGGCATCCGCGGCATGCCGGCTTCTTGTATCCTCAACGCAAGGTGTACATACTATGACGTGTTTCGTGCCCCGTCCCCACGGCAGATTGAATCTTCCGACAATCGTGCTCATCCTGTTCGCGTGCTGCCTGAGCGTCACCGTTCAGAAAGGCGCACTGGCAGCGACCGCCGCGCCGGCAGCCACCACGTTCCCGGCGCTTGGCGACGACCAGTCGATCATCCCCCCCGACACCATGGGGGCAGTGGGCCCCAACCACGTGATGACCGTGCTCAACTCCCAGGTCCGCATCCAGAGCCGAACCGGAGCCGTCCTGAACACCTTCACCATGTCCAGCTCGGCGACGACCTGGCCGTTGCTCGTCCCGTTGGACAAGCCGGATGTTTCCGATCCGCACCTTCTGTACGACCCGTACGGCGGCCGCTGGATCTTTTCCGCCATGATCAATGCGGAGACGGCATCGTCGGCCATTGTGGTCGGCGTCTCCCAGGGAAGCGACCCGACCGCAGCCTGGAATCCGCTGCTGGTAATACCGGCAGACTCCAAGGGGCTGAACTGGGCGGACTTTCCGACTCTCGGCTTCAACAAGAACTGGGTGGTGGTGGCGGCGAACCTCTACGCCAACAGTAACAACAGCTTGCAGGGGGCGGAGGTCATTGCCATCGACAAGGCAAAGCTCTACGACACGAGCGGCACCGTGCCGGTCACCTATACCTCAT
>DATJLB010000176.1:0-5827 GCA_035490915.1 Geobacteraceae bacterium | reverse complement strand
TTAAAAGGAAAATGTCATGAAGGGTTTCGCCTCTCTACGCAACGTGGCAACCCTGCAGCTCGACCGCAACACCTGCATCGGCTGCGGCCTCTGCGCCCAGGTCTGCCCGCACCAGGTCTTCGTGATCGAGGAGAAAAAGTCACGGATCGTGCAGGCTGATGCCTGCATGGAGTGCGGTGCCTGCGCCCTCAACTGCCCGGTGCGGGCGATCGCGGTCGATGCCGGCGTGGGGTGCGCCTCGGGGATGATCCACGAGTGGCTGGCGGGCCTCAAGATCACAAGGAGCAGCGGGGGCGGATGCTGCTGATGTCGGGGAGATCGTAAGGATTTATTCAGCCGGCCTACGGGCCGACATCTCATATCAAGGAGGATGTGCATGAAGAGATTGGGTTTTGTCGTATCTTTGGCGGTTGCAACGATGACGTATGCAGCCATGGTGTTTGCCGCGGTCGAGGGGGGTGGCGTGACCGCCGATGAGGCGCTCAGCAGGCTGCTCGAAGGCAACAAGCGGTTTGTGGAGAGCAAGATGAACGCCTGCGGGGAGACCACCGCCGCCGCGCGGGAAAAACTGGCCAAAGGGCAGAAACCGTACGCCATCATCCTCTCCTGCTCGGATTCGCGCGTTCCGCCCGAGATCATCTTCGACAAGAGCCTCGGCGAGATCTTCGTGGTCCGGGTGGCCGGCAACGTTCCCGACCCGGTGGTGCTCGGGAGCATCGAATACGCTGCGGAGCACCTCGGGTCCCCCCTGATCATGGTGCTCGGCCATGAGCGCTGCGGGGCGGTTACCGCTGCCGTCGAGGCGAAAGGGAAGCCGGAAGGGAACATCGGCGCCATCGTGCGGGCGATCGCTCCGGCGGTAAAGAAGGCGAAGCAGGGGTGCAAGGAATGCACGTCGTGCGACATGAAGGAAAAAAAGGCTAAACTGATCGAGTGCGCCATCGACGAGAACGTCAAGCTCGTTGCCAAAAACCTGACTCGGCAGTCGCCGGTCATCGGGCATCTGGTAAAGGAAGGGAAGGTGAAGATCGTGGCGGCCAAGTACGACCTGGACGACGGGAAGGTGTCGCTGATGGAAACCAAGTAGATCGGATGCATAAAGGTCGGAATCAGACCTCCGAGGTATCTGAACCTCGGAGGTCTGCGAATAAATACATTGGACGAAAAAAGGTGCAGCATGGAAAAAGATCCCAAAAAGACGATCGAAACAAACGAAGAGGAGAGCTTTGCCGAGCTGTTCGAGAAGAGTCACACGAGCACCGACCGGCTGGAGCCGGGTGAAAAGGTGGAGGCGCGGGTCCTGAAGATCAGCGGCGACTGGATCTTCCTCGACATCGGCCGGAAGGGGGAAGGGGTCCTGGACAGGAAGGAACTGCTCGACTCGGACGGTAACCTCACCGTCAAGGAAGGAGACGTGATCAGCGCCTGGTTTCTCTCCTCCGCCCATAACGAAATGCGCTTCACCACGAGGCTCGGCAGCGGACCGTCCGGCAGCGCCCGGCTGGAGGAGGCATGGCGCAGCGGCATCCCGGTGGATGGTTTCGTCGAGAAGGTCATCAAGGGGGGATACGAGATCAAGATCGGCGGGAGTGTCCGGGCCTTCTGCCCCTTTTCCCAGATCTCCCTGGGGCGGGTGGACGACAACGCCCAGTTTGTCGGCCAGCACCTGTCGTTCCGGATCACCGAGTACGCGGAGCATGGCCGCAACATCGTGGTGTCCCACCGGGCGCTCCAGGAAGAAGAGCGGCGGCAGCAGCGGGAGCGCCTCCGGGAGACCCTCAGCGAGGGGATGACGGTCAAGGGAACGGTCACCTCCATCCGCGATTTCGGCGCCTTCGTCGTCGTCGACGGGATCGAGGGGCTGATTCCGATCTCCGAGATCGGCTGGGGGAGGGTCGAGGAGATCGGCACCATCCTCTCGGTCGGGCAGGAAGTGGCGGTCGTGGTCAAGAAGCTCGACTGGGCGAACGACCGCTTTTCCTTCAGCCTGAAGGAAACCCTGGCTGATCCGTGGGACAAGGTCGCCGATCTGTTTCCCGTCGGCTCATACCACCGGGGGACGGTCTCCCGACTCGCCCCGTTCGGCGCCTTCGTTACCCTCGGGGCGGGGGTGGACGGCCTGATCCACATCTCCCGGCTGGGAGCCGGCAAGCGGATCAACCATCCGCGCGAGGTGGTCGGTGAAGGTGAGCGGGTCGAGGTGAAGATCGAGGCGGTCGACCGGGAGAACCGGCGGCTTTCCCTCTCTCTGGCCGATGTGGGAAGGGCCGAGGAAGAGGCCGCCGAGACCCTGGAGATGTTCAGGAAGAGCTCGGCCGAGGGATCCACGGGGCTCGGGACCCTGGGGGACCTTCTGAAAAAGAAGATGGAGAAGAAGAAATAAAAAAAAGGGGGCGCCGGTATCGGCGCCCCCTTTGACGTTTACTACCCCAACAGGATCTTGTTCTTCAGGATGAGGATCTCGAAGGCGACGGCGGCCTTTCCGGCAAGTTTCTGCAATTCGAAGAGGTTCTTCCCCGGGTCCTTCCCGCCGTCCACGTAGAAGATCGTCACGACCCTTTCCATCATGATCAGCGGGATGAAGAGGACAGTTTCGGGCGTCCCTCCGCCGAGCGCCGCCTGTATCCTTTTATTTCCCTCGGTATCGAGCATCGGGCCGAGGTAGAAGTTCTTGGTGTCGACGATTATCTTCAGGGCGGACGGGTCGTCCAGGGGGATCTGGAAGTGCTCGAAGCCCGCGATCCCCTTCTGCCGGGCAAAGCCCTTCCATCCGGCGGCGACCTTCCCTTTCACCATGAACAGGGCAACCCGCTCGTAATCCCGGCTGACGTAGGTGGCGAGCGCCTCTGCAATGGTGTCCCGGTCCTTCGCTTCGGCGAGGGTCGCCAGGACCGACTCGACGGATGAGAAGTCGTGGCCTTTGACCTGCGCCGGCGACGGGGCAGGGGGAGGCGTGATTGCAGGAGGCGGCTGTGGAGAAGGCTTCACTTCGGGCTGGGGTTCCACGAGTTCCACTATGTCCGCCTCTTCAGTGGGAGTGTTCGCCTGAAGCGCCGATATGTCCAGGATTTCGGGTGGCGGCTCGGTATTCGATTCCGTCGGGAGAATTTCCGACAACTCTCCCCACTCGGGGTCACCCGCCAGAGGCTTGGCGGGTGATGACATCAGGGATTCGCCTGCTAGGTCCTGGAACGGGGATATTTCCTGCGGCTTGGCAGGTTGGGGAGCTTTTGGCCCCGCCTCGCGCGACCTGGTTCCGGTCCCCCCTGACAACTGGATGTACCGGACCTCCCGCTTGATGCTGTAGTACTGTTCCAGGGCGAGCAGAAGCCGCAGCTCCGAGCAGACAACCGGCAGGATGATGTAGCCGGTAATGAACGAAATCGCGTCGACGGCGGCCAGGTCGGATGGGTCTGCCATGGCGACGGTGAGGCGTTTTTTTTCGAGGCTCAGGGGGATGATCTTATACTCTTCCGCCATTTCCTTCGGAATGAGCTTGATGACATCCGGCGGTACATTCGAGAGCTGTTCGGAGGCTACGAAGGGTATTTCCAGCTGTTTGCTCAAGGTACGGAGGAGGTCGTGCTCTTCCACGATCCCCATTTCAACGAGATTCGTCCCCAACCTTCCTCCGAAAATCACCTGACACTTCAGGGCTTCCTCAAGCTGTTTCCGGGTAAGGAGTCCTTCGCTTACCAGCAATTCGCCGATTTTCTGGCCCATCGGTACCCTCCGTGCACGGGGAATTCTAACGGGATGTATTTAAGTCCGGCCCGTCAGAAATGGAATTAGTTGAAGATGTACTTTAATTTTCATTCTCGGCATTGTCAACAGTATTCGGTCGTTAACGTGTGCAACAAGCGCGATGGTGGGAGTATAACGGTAGCTATACACTTATGATAATAGGTAAACACATACGATCATAAGCACAACATTTTTATAAGTACATAAGTGTAATTGTCGAGAGCGGCCGACAGTCATAGGCACGGTCAAGAGTTAACGTGCAATCGACACGGCAGTGCTTGTGCAGATGGCGGTGGACTTTGCCGAGAGGCTTGCACTCCCGGTCATAGGCCGTATACTTCTCTAAAGGAGCCTACTATGAGTCTTTGGCACCTTGTGGAGCCCGAGCGGGGGGGAAGAGGGCATATGCGGACTTTGATCGATGTGTTTGACACCTTTAAAGGGCGGGGCGAGCGGATCGCCTTCGTGAACCGCACCGGGGTGAGGCGCCTATGCTTTTCCTACGGCGAAATTGCAGAACTCTCCCTCCGGATGGCCCGACTCCTCGCCGACCGTGGTGTGGGAGAGGGTGACCGAGTGCTCCTCTGGGCGCCCAACAGCTCATGGTGGGCGGTTGCATTCTGGGGAATCATGGTCCGCGGGGCGGTCGCCGTGCCGGTGGATTTCATGTCCGACCTGGAGCGGGCGGAGACCATCTGTGCCCTCACCGGGGCGAAGGTGGTCATTCAGAGTCGATTCAAGCTGGATCGGGTGAGCGGGGCATCCTCTCTTCTGACGGAGGATATGGCGTTCCTCCTGGAGAGCATCGAGCCTCTCCCTGCTCCGGCACGCCCTGCGCCCGAGGATATCGCCCAACTGATCTATACGTCCGGCACGACCGGCAATCCCAAGGGGGTGATCCTCAGCCATGCCAATCTGATCGCCAATCTTCTTCAGGTGAACGGGCACATCCCGATCGTCACCTCAGACTTCGCTTTTCTCTCCCTTCTCCCCCTTTCCCATATGTTCGAGCAGATGGGGGGGTTCTTTACCCCTCTCTACAGGGGAGCGACCGTTGTGTACCTCCGGACTCTCAAACCCTCGGCAATCATGGAGGCCCTCGGCGAAGAAGACATCTATGCCATGATCGCCGTGCCCCGGCTGTTGCAACTCCTGAAAACCTCCATCGAGCGCGGGTTTGAAGAGACGCACCTGGACGGCTTGTTCCGGCATCTCATGACAGTTGCGGAAAGGTGTGCTCCGGCAACCCGCAGACTCCTCTTTTATCCGGTTCATGCAAAGTTTGGCCGCCATTTCTTCCTGATCGTATCGGGCGGGGCGCCCCTCGATCCCGAGGTCTTCTCCTTCTGGGCACGCATGGGGTTTACGGCTGTGGAAGGGTACGGCCTGACCGAATGTTCACCGGTACTGACCGCCAATCCTCTGGAACGGCAGGTCGCCGGCTCGGTCGGCAGACCTTTGCCGGGGGTCGCGTTGCGGATCGAGGCGCACGAGATCCAGTCCCGGGGAGAGAACATCTTTCCCGGCTACTACCGGAACGACGAGGCAAGCCGGGACGCCTTTACCCCCGACGGCTGGTTCCGGACCGGCGACCTGGGGGAGATCAGCCCCGATGGCTTCGTGACCATCAAGGGTCGGCTCAAGGAGCTGATCGTCACCGGCGCCGGGATCAACGTCTATCCTGACGAGGTGGAGGGGGTGCTCAACAGGATTTCCGGTGTCAGGGAGGCGTGCGTGATCGGACTCGAAAGGGGGGGAGGGGAAGAGGTGCATGCCGTCCTCCTTCTCGACGGGAGCGGGCGGGCAGCTGAAGAGATCATCCGGGAGGCGAATGGGCAGATTGACACGCTCCACCAGGTCACCGGCTATTCGATCTGGCCCGAACCGGAATTCCCCAAGACCACCACCCTGAAGATCAGGAAGTTTCTGGTGAAGGACCGGATCAAAAAAGGGCGGCCGTCGACAGCCGAGTCGGCTTCCGGGGACAGGCTGATAAACCTGCTGGCCAAGGTCACCGGAACGCCCGCTACGGAGATCCGGGAGGAGTCCCTGCTGGTGGCCGATCTGGGACTTACCTCGATCG
>DATJLB010000175.1:0-7202 GCA_035490915.1 Geobacteraceae bacterium | reverse complement strand
CCCTTCGCTGAATTCGGTCCCCCCCACCGCCACGTTGTAGGGAGTGGAGGCGAGGCCGTTTATCCCCTGCCCCGAGCCGGTCGTGTCTCCGCCCAGGTTGCACCCCGCCGCGCCGGAGTCCCCCGAAGAGACGAACGACGTGATCCCTTGTGCCACGGCCTGTTTCCAGAGATTGTCGTAGAACCTGTTTTCGGTCCTTCCCAGGTCCGCTTCGCAGGCGCCAAAGCTCGTACTCATGACGGGCGCCAGGTTGTTGTTGACGATGTACTGTGCGGAAAGGTCCACACCGTCGGTTGTGGCAGTCGATTTGGAGGTGACAAACAGGACCGTCGCGTTCTTCGCCGTGGCTCCCGCCCATTCCACGTCCAGGTCCGCCTCGGTATCCTCGCCGCCGCCGAGGTCGCCGGGGTCTGGGCCGTTGACGATCACCTGTGGCTGATTGGCGGGTAATCCCATCATGCTGCGGAATGTCGACCAGTCGGAGCTCGGGGGATGGGTGCGTCCGACGATGGCTATAGTCTGGCCGCTCCCGTCGATGCCTGCACTATACAAGGCGTTGACGTTGTATATGGTCGCGAAGTCGCCGGGAGAGAGGTAGTGGGTGGAGCCGGTGGTGAAGCCGGGAGACGTTTCCGGCACCGGCCGGCTGCCGACATTCATCGCCTTGCGCCGGAAATCATGCAGGGAGACGATCCCCCCGACCAGGTCTGCAAGCCCTCTCGGGATGGCGGGGTCCCGGGCGTTCGCGTGGTGGAGTTGCCCCTGCGCAAAGTAGTCGTGGATCTCGGTATGGAAAGCGCGCTCGACCGTCCCGGAGGAACCGGTGAAGTTGATCCAGGTGCGCCCCCGGCCGACCTGTTCGACGGTAAAGCCATGGGAAGCGAGCCAGCGGGTTACGGCCTCCGTATCGTCCCGGCTCGGCCCGAAGCGCTCGCCGAATTCGTCCGGGGTGAGCCAATGGTGGAAATCGGGAGAGGCCGGGTCGAGCTGGGCGGCGAGGAACTTTTCCAGCGCAGCCTCGCGTGCAGGAGGGAGGCGCAGCGCCAGGATCATCTGCTCCATCGGGAGCGACGGATCGGTCCTCCCGCGGTCGAACTCGGGGCGGGCGAGAGAGTGCACGTTCCCCCGCAGCACCACCGTGTCGTTGTCGTCGATGACGCGTTGCGTGCCGGCGCCGGCGGATGTCGCCGCAACCAAAAGCAGGATGCCGAAGATGCCCCGTATGAAAGTGGTTCTCATCATCCTGTCGCACCTTTTCGTGCGGCGCGTGAGTTACCTCACCCGGCCGTCCCCTTGACCCGCCGATGCCATTGAACACCTCGTGTCCGACTCAAGGCGCACAAGCATGCTCAGCGTGCTCATGCGGGAAGACTGCGCGCCCGGCCCTTTCCTTCCCCGGTTCTGATGAGGAGCAGGGCCGCAAGAGCCGAACCGAAGAGGAGAAAGGGAGAGGGGATCGGGATCGTTTGTTGCTGCGTGGTTGTGTCGATGAGCACCGGCGCCGTTTGGACGCCGACGCCGGAAAGCGGGGCAGGGGGGGGCCAACCGTCGCCTGAAGCGGCTGTCGCGGAAGAGGAAGCGGTCTGGCTTCCGGTGGCAAGGGCGGCCAAAACGGTGGTTGCGAGGCCGGCGGGGGGGGATTGGTCATGAATCGGGGCCGATTCAGCAGGTTGCACGGAAGTGCCGGAGGGTGAGTCGGGAAGGCTTCCCGCCGACGCGGCTGTGCCGTTCAGCGCCACGAGCAGATCGGTGCTGAAAGCGGTCGGGTTGAACAGAGACAACGGGTCTGTCTCCTGCGCGGGGTCGATGGAAGCCGCCTCGAACCCGCGCAGGATGGCGCTGATTTCACCTGCCAGAGCGGTCTCCGCCGACAGCGCCGAGGATGGCGGCCCTCCGTCGGTCGTTGTTTCGGTCGGGGAGAGCGCCCCCCGGGCGGGCCCGGCTAGGGCGCACGCGAGTATGGACGCAGCGAATATAGCGGGCAGACGGTTCATTGCCGGCCTCCTTGTAAGTGCTCGGTCCTGAGGCTGCACGGGCGGCGGCGCGGGCCGGGACGCTCAGACAACAGGGCAGGACCGCGGATACAATACCATCTGATTGTTACAGCCGCTTGGCGGTTGTGTTGAAATACGACGATATTTTAGAGCCGGAGAGGGATTCGCGGGCCGGGCAGTGGCCCCGCGGATGGGGAAAGAAATGCAATGGTTATGTCCCTGTAACACGGCTGTCGATTTGATGTGGTATGGTGCACTCAAGGAAGAGCACGCCACCGGAGGTCACCGGAAATATGACAGGCACTCATTTTCTGGCCAGCCCCGTCCGTTTTCTCGGCCTCGGTCTCCTGTTGATCGTCATGATCAACTGGATGCCGGATGCGGCTTTTGCGCCTTTGAACCACGCCACAGCATCGCTCTCCGGTTCGTGTCTCACCCTTTTCGGCGGGGATGCGGAGGTTGCAGGCGACATGATCTCTCTGAACGGGTTCCGGGTGCGGATTGTCACCGAATGCACGGCCTTATACGGCGCTGCACTCTTCTGCGCCTTTATGTTCTCGGTGCAGGCTTCCCTGAAAGCGCGTCTGACAGGGTTCCTGATTGTTCCTGCCGTTCTCGCAATCGCCGACTCGGTGCGGATTGCCGCCATCACGGCGGTCGGTGCGCTCCGGCCGGATTGGTTCGAGATCTTCCATGCGTACGTGGGGCAACTCGTCATGACCCTCCTGGTGCTTGCCGCGGCCCTGGCGTGGCATCGCCTGGGCGCGGAAACGACCGCCGCCCACGGACAACTGGTCATAGGAGCGCTGGCCTGGGGAAGTGTGCTGGCCATCCCCTGGGTGTCGGTGAACCACTGGTACATGAGGTGTTTGGACACGCTGGTCGCGGCCCTGTTCGCGTCTGCCGGGGTATCCCTGCACTTTGCGTATCAGCACCGGTTTTACTACCAGACATTCAATCTTGTCATTCTTGTTGCCTTGCTCTGTGCCGAACGACGTCTGAGCATCCGGCAGCGACTTGCCTGGGGAGGGGGCGGTGCACTGGCTCTCGTGTTCGGTCACCTGCTGATGCGGGGGTGCAACGTCTACCTGACCGCCTTCGCCTGGAAACCGGCGATAACGATAACTACGGTGCTGGAGGTTGTCGGCCAGTATCTGCTCCCCGTGCTTTTCTGGCTCACCGCCTTGAGCCGCTCGGGGAAACGGTGTGGAGCATGACATGGGGTTGAAGCGGAGGAATCACACGTCATACGGAAAAGCCGCTTTCGTGACGGCATCAAGGTTGAGGCTTGCGGCGGCGGTCGCCATACTTCTCGGTGTGTTCTCCCCGTTTGCCATCCCCGCGTGGGGTGGGATTGCCAGTCTGAGCATTTCCCCCACCGGAGATACGTCGTTCGGATTGATGGGTATTGCGATGGAAGATGTGGAGGGACTGCAGGTTACCATTACGTATGATGTCTCGACCATGACGGATGTTTCGGTGAGTCCGACCGGGATAATTGCCGGTGCAAAGTACACAACGGCCGTTTCAGAAGGGACGGTCAGAATCTCCGCGACGGAGAACGCGGCGGTCGACGGTTCCGGCTACATCGTGATGCTGGATTATGCCCGGGTCTCAGACAACACGCCCGGCCGTATCACCTCCGCGAGCGTGTACGTGACGGACAAGCACGGGCACGAATCGTCTGTTCCGGTGGTCATCCAGAATCCGCTGCCGCAGGAAACCGACACACTTCCCACCGGTTCACAGGCCGGCCAGGAAAAGAAGGTGGATCCCCCGACCGGCGGAGCGCCGGTGGCCGCAGAAACGGTCCGGGAGGGGGGGAGCTCCGGGAGAACGACTCCTGCGGCACCTGGCCGGGGCTATGGGGGAGAAGGAGAAGGCGCATATAAGACCCCTGCCGTCTCCGGGCAGGGGACAGACACGACTCCGCATGCCGAAGTGCGCAGTTTTTTTGCGTACAAGAGCGCGCTCACCCGGATTCGTGAATTTACCGGTGAAAAGAGCGAAAAAAACATACTCCCGTTTCTGACGGGTGATCGGGACGGCCCGTTCAGGCAGGAGCCGTTTGTCGCCCTTTCTGACGGGAAATCGAGCGTCAGGATCATCATGGACCTGGATATCAAGGGAGGGAAGGGGCCCATCTTCGTGCTGCGCGGGGCTCAGTTCCGGGCCCTCAATCCGCAGGGGGGCTCGTGGACCCTGGAGGTAGTACCCGTTCAGGGGGTAATGGAGGCAAGTGTCACGGCAATGTACGATGACAGGATCGTTGAGTTCCCGTTTGTCCTGGCACCGCCGCTGGCGACATACCTGAAGAGCCGCACCCATTTCCAGCGGGAGTATGTTGACACGTACGTGGCCCTCGTCAACCGGCTCGCGAACGGGGGGGGGAAGCAATGACCGCCACAACCGGCAAATGCACGTTAGTGGCGTCCGTTCTGCTGGCTCTGACGGGAGGCGACGTCGGTGCGACGTCGATCGTCTGTATCCGTTCACCGGAGGCGGTCGTCATAGCGGCGGACAGCATGTTGACGGTGCGCAGCGGCGACAAGGAACGCGCTGCCGCAACCGAATGTAAAATCAGGCAGTCGGGCACGAACTTTTTTGCCCTCTCCGGGTTGTATAAAGACCCCGCCAGGGGGTTCGACGTCATTGACTCCATCCGGGACGCGCTCCGCGACCGACATTCCCTCCGCGAGGGTGCGGATGCCATAGCTGCGAAGATTGCCAACGATCTGCTCGTCGAGCTCGCCAGACTTAAAACCGAATCCCCTGAAGACTACACCTTCATCAAGCGGAGGGGGAGGGATCTGACCAGCATTCTCCTCACCGGCTTCGAGCAAGGGACGGCCGAGGCAATCCTTCTGAAATTCAAGCCGGTCGTTTCGGAAGCGGGAGAAATGACGCTGGAGACCGAGCGCACCGCGTGCCCCGGCGACTGCAATCCGCGGAATACCCAGGCCTTCTACCTGACCGACATGAAGGGGATCAATGACTACCTGGGGAGGGGAAACAAAATCGATTGGCAGGCGCCGGATAAGGCTGCGAAGTTGCTGGTGGGCCTGACGATCGACGCCCATACGCCGGGGGTGGCACCGCCGATCGACGTGCTTCGCATCGACGCGAACGGGCCGCGCTGGATCGCGCACAAACCGGAATGCCCGGAGATAGACGGTTCGGCGGCTACGGAGTAAGCCGGATTCACGGCTTTTTCCCCTCTGCCAGCTTTTTCTGCGCATACGCGAGGTTGCGGCGCGCCTCCGCGTTATGTGGGTCTTTTTGCAGGATTTCTTCGAATTGCTGAATGGCCTCCTCGTACCTCCCCAGCCTCCCCAAAGCGCTGCCGAGGTTGGCGCGCGCCTTGGTCTGATCTGGATCGAGCCGGAGCGCCTCGGTGAACTGTTTGCGGGCCTCTTCCATATTTCCGGTGTTGAAATAAACCAGTCCGAGATTCAAGGCGGGCGCCGGGTCGTTAGGCTTCGACCGGGCCGCCGTCATAAAATGCTGCTTTGCCTCCTCGTATTTCCCCTGGTCGAGCAGGATCAAACCGAGATTGTTGTTCGCCGAACCGTGGTTCGGGTCGAGGCGCAGCGACTCGGCGTATTCCTTGATCGCCTCGTCCGTTTTTCCTTGCATGTACAGCGCCAACCCCAAGTTGAAATGGACTTTGGGGTAGTCGACCTTGAACTGCAGGGCGCGCTTGTACTGTTCGATCGCTTCTTCGGTCCTTCCCTGCGCGAGGAGCCCGTGTCCGTAGTTGTTGCGTGCCACGTAATTGTCTTCGGCCACCTGCAGGGCGTGGCTGAACAGTGTTTTGCTGGTTTTCCAGTACCCCGCCTGGACGCGGGTGAGGGTTGCGAGAAGCACAATAACCGCCACGGCGCTGCCGGCCAGGACGATATTCCGCCGCGGGAGGGTGCGCAGCAGTTCGGGGATCCCCCAGGCGACGATGATATAGAGGCCGATATAGGGGAGGTAGGCGAACCTGTCGGCCATGGCGGGCCAGAGGCCTGCCCGCATCATACCGGAGACGGGAAAGAGAACGCCCGCGAACCAGAGCCACCCCGTCGCAAGCCACGGCTTTTTCCTCGCCAGGACGATAACACCCAGGGTGATCCCCACGAGAAGCAGGGCCGCGGCGGCAATCTCCCAGCCGGGGTAGGAATCCCGGGGGGGGTAGTAGACGGCGAGCCGGTTGGGCCAGAAGAGTTTGCCGATGTACTTCGCATAGGAGACCAGGGCCTCGGAAATCCTGGTGTAAAGCGGAGGGAGGTAGGTCCGGACGTGGTACTGCGTGTCCGCCCGCAGCGACCCGACCGACACGGCCACCGACAGGAGCGACAGGGCAAGGAGGGGGACTTTTTCGAGGATGGCGCGCCAGAAGGGAATCTGGCCGTCGGCCGGCGCGTCCCACGGCAGAGAGGTCCTGCGCAGGGGCCAGTAGTCGAGGAGGAGAAGTGCGCAGGGGAGCGAAACGAGCATCGATTTCGCCATGAGCCCCACCGCCATGAAGACGACGATAGGAAGGTAGCCCTGCCATGACGGCCGCCTGGCATAGCGGGCGTAAGCCCAGAGGGCAAGCATCCAGAAAAGGGAGCTGAGAACGTTCTTGCGCTCCACGGCCCAGGCCACCGATTCCACGTTAAGGGGGTGGAGGGCGAAGAGGAAGGCGACGAAAGCGGATTGCCAGAGCCTGCCGGTCATCCCCTTCAGGACGCTGAAGAGGAGGAGGGCGTTGGCGATGTGCAAGGCAAGGTTTTCCAGGTGGTAGCCGGTCGGGTCGAGCTTGAAGAGATCGTAGTCGAGCATCAGCGAAAGCCAGGTCAGGGGCTGCCAGTACGTCCCATCCTTGTAGGCGAAGGAGAAGGCCCACCGGATAGAGTCGAGGGTGAGTCCCTTCTGCACCCAGAGGTTGTTCGTGATGTAGGTGTCGTCGTCGAAGTTGGTGAAGTCGTTCGTCGCAAGGTGCCAGTAGACGACGGTCGTCACGATGGCGAGCGCCAGCGGGATCAGCCAGGGGCGACGGGCAATAATCTTTTCAGCAGGCATGGTACAGACACTCCCGGAGTCAGATTTTTTGTATTTCGATATCGGCGAAACTGCCGAAGTCGGGGGAACAGCGGAGCAGCAGCCGCTCCAGGGCTGAGATAATCCCGATTGCCCGGCCCGGGAGGAGGTCCCACCGCTTGAGCCCTCCCGCAAGCCAGT
>DATJLB010000174.1:0-3180 GCA_035490915.1 Geobacteraceae bacterium | reverse complement strand
GTAAACATTTTGTTTTACAATTAGTTTACAGATGCTAAACTTTTTGTCAACAACAAGGTTTAGTAATGGTAAACTTTATGTTTAAATCTGCAACACAGGGAGGGGGTTATAATACAAACCCAGACGGCTGTCAATCATTTTTCGCACCGGCGCAGTTTTTCACCGCCGAGCGGGGAGAACAGTCCCGGCTAAATGTATTGACTTTTGTGCGGGGATTTATTACCTATCAAGACACTGACCAGCGGGAAAGGAGATACGGATGCTGAAAGACAAAACCATCGGCTTCATCGGCGGGGGAAACATGGCGGAGGCCCTGATCAGAGGGCTTCTGGCGGGAGGGGTGCCAACGGCCGACCTCCTGGTCGCCGAGCCCTTCGAGGAGCGGCGGGCGTTTCTCGCCGACCGGTACGGCATAACCTGTTCGGGGAACAACGGCTCCCTTGCTGCCCGGTGCGATATCATCGTCCTGGCGGTGAAGCCCCAGATCGCCGCGGCGGTGCTCGCGGAAATCAGTGCCGGCGTCACCACCGGGAAACTCCTCATCTCCATCATGGCGGGGATCGGAACCGGCGCCATCGAGGCCGCCTGCCCGCCGGGGACGCGCGTCGTGCGGGTCATGCCCAACACGCCGGCGCTGATCCTCGAGGCAGCCTCCGCCATCGCCGCCGGGGCAGCCGCTACAGGAGACGATGTTTCCCTCACCCGCCGGATCTTAGAGCTGGTCGGCAAGGCGTGGCTGGTGGAGGAGAAACTCCTCGACGCCGTCACCGGCCTCTCCGGGAGCGGCCCCGCCTACGTCCTCACCTTCATCGAGGCGCTTTCGGACGCCGGGGTGAAAAACGGACTCCCCCGCGACGTCGCCTCAGGTCTCGCCGCCCAGACGGTCTTCGGCACGGCGAGGCTCCTGCTGGAAACGCACGAGCACCCGGCGCTCCTTCGGGAAAAGGTGACCTCCCCCGGCGGCACGACCATCGCCGGGCTCCACGTCCTGGAAAAGGACGGTTTCCGCGGCACCGTCATCAACGCGGTTGATGCCGCCACGGCCCGCTCGAAGGAGCTCGGGAAGAAATAGCCTCCGCCCCCCGGAGAAACCGTCGTACCAGTAAACGCCTCTCATCCGGGCTGGGAAGTGATAAAAGAGAGCCCCTTCGTTCAGCCACGAAGGGGCTCTTTTGCTGCACGAAGACGATCGGTTGGGCGGTCAGTACGGGGGTGCTGGCTGTGGCGCCTGGGGCATCTGCGGCGCTGGCACGTAGTCAGGAGGTGGGGGCGGTGGGGGCGTGCTTCGCTGGCTCCGCGTCCGGCGCATTACCCCGGGGACCTGGTTCCCCTTGGCGTACATGCATTGCAGATACGAGTGGTCGTAACGCCGCTGTGCTTCATCCGCATAATACTGACCCGCGCTGGCGCCCGAGGCCGTTCCGACAAGGAGGCCGGATCCGGCGCCGATGGCCGCGCCGGCGGCTGCGTCACCCGCAGCGGCGCCGATGAGCGCGCCGGCGCCCGCGCCGATGACGGTGCCGGTGATGGCTCCCGTGGCAGCACTCTGATTTATCGTATCCTGGGTAGATTCCCCGATCTGCTGACTGGCCCAGTGGCGGCACACCATCACCTCGGACTGAAACACCTCGAAGGGTTTGCCGGGGGCCGGCAGCACCAGCACACTTGGCCCCGTCGGGGGGGTCGCACAGCCGGACACCGCCAGTAGTGCCAGAAGAGAGAGCATCCTGTGCATGCGTTTCACGATCATGACTATTTTTCCTCCCCCTTCGGCGGGGCTGGCACAACCTTCAGCCATCCCTTCGGGCACGTCTTAACGTACGGATAGTAAGCCTTCGTCTCCTCACAGAAGTACCAGTAAGCAGGCTCCTGCGGTTCGACGTCATAGTGCTGCTCCGGCGGTGCGGAATAGGACGGGTAGGGATAGTAGGGATAGTATGGATAGTAGGGATAATACGGGTAATAGTACGGATACGGATAACCCCACCACCACCCCGGGCCGAACCAGACACTCACCCCGCCGTGCACGTGTCCGTGCCCATCATGTCCGTGAAAATGTCCGCCTCCGCCATGTATGGGAGCACCACCACCTCCCCCCCCACGTACGCTGGCGGCGTACCCGAGGTTGAGATTTGTCAGAGCCAAAATTATGGTCGCAAGGGCAATGCAAATTTTCTTCTTCATCGCACTCCCCTCCTTTTTTCTCATTCTAATTCAGTATACCACAAATCGAGGGGTTCGGCGTACGGAACATGCACGGATTGCGCTGCCGGGCGCAGGTGACACGGGTGAAATCGTCAAAATCCCGGCCCTCTCCGACCTCCATCATCCGCGCTTGCCGGATTTCCGTCCACCGGCTTCGGCAAGCGCCCGGAACCGGAGCGCGACGTCGGGTCCGGTCATCGGCTCGGCCCCCTCCTCCTCGTGCTTGAAGAAGACGAAGGCCCGCTCCCATCGCTGCGCCCCCATTCGCTCAAGCCACTGCGCCAGGTCGGCATCCGTGTAGTCGGTGCGGCGCAGGCGGAGATACCCCCACGGTGCCGTCCCGACGATCTCCTGTGCCGGTTTCTCGTCGGTGTCCGCGGTGCAGAGGCTGTGTCCCCGGTCGCGCAGGAGGTCCGGCATGCCGGCGGCAAGCCAGGTCGGGCTGCGGAACTCGAAGGCGCAGTGCACTCCCCTGGGGATGAGCCGGAGAAAATCCTCCAGCACCGGAAGGTCCGCCCGGAAACTCTTCGGGAACTGGAAGAGGACCGCCCCCAGCTTCTCCCCCAGGACCGCCGCGGTCCGGAAGAAGTAGTCGGCCTCCTCCCCCACGTTCCGGAGCTGCTTCAGGTGCGTGACGACCTGAGGCGCCTTGAGCGCGAAGGCGAACCCGTCCGGAACCTGTTCCGCCCAGGAGGCGAGGATCCGCTCCGTCGGCATGTGATAGAAGGTGTAGTTGATCTCCACCGCGGTGAGGCGTTCCCCGTAGAAGCGGAGCATCTCCTTGGGGGAGATCTTCTCGGGATAGAATACCCCCTTCCACTCCTTGTAGCCGTAACCGCTCGTCCCGACGTGGAATTTCATAGGTCACTCCTTCAGCCGCTCTCCCGCACCACCTCGCGGGCAACCTTGTCGTCGCGCATCCGGAGGAATACCGGATGCCTCATGACGCCGTCCTCGGTCCAACCGGAAAAGGAG
>DATJLB010000173.1:0-6247 GCA_035490915.1 Geobacteraceae bacterium | reverse complement strand
AATCATGAACAGAGCGAAGTTTGTCAGGCAGGGTGCGGGTATGGTTTTTGTCTGCGACCTGTCCGGTCTGGAACCGGATGATGTGCGCTCCGTGGTAAGTCGCAGCAGGGATATCATCAGCCGGATGCCGGCAAACTCCGTGCACATGCTGATGAATCTAAGCGGCATACGAGATTGCGGGAGCACGAAGATGTGCACCCGGGAGCTCCTGAAGGAGGTCGGGCCGCACCTGTACAAGGGCGCCGTAAGCGGCCTGGCCGACGTACTCGAAAAGGCCGTGTGGGAGGGGGCCCTCTCGGTGGTCCGCAAGGACCTGGGATATTTCGCGACCTACGAAGATGCCCTCTGCTGGCTCGTGGAGCCCAGGGCGGCCTGAGTGATGCGTGACGGCGAAGGGAAGAACAGGTGCAGGAACGAAGCGCGGTTCCGGACCGGCACCGTGGGGAACCGCATCCCGAAAAGGGAAGGGACGAATGATGGGTACGATGAAGGAACATCCCAGGTACAACGTGGTATCGGTGAGAATTTCCGATGAAGAGTGCGAATTGCTGCACCAACTGAAACGAACGACGTTGAAGAGCATCTCCGAGATCATGCGGGAGGCGCTACGGCAGGTAACGCCGCGGGACAACAGGGCAAGCTAGGGTTGCCGCGCACCCGCACGTACAGCAGCAGAAAGCAGGCAAAAGTTCCGTCCGGTCAGAGCAGTAACTCCTTCGTTGGTGTGATTCAAGGGGCAGGTCCCCTGCCCCGGTTTTTTCCGGGCGCCAACGACGGAAAGGTTTCCCCCTCTCCCTCAGGGAGAGGGGACTGAACATCGTCACGTCGGAAATACAGGTGGGAAATTTTTTTTAAACATAAATTGGTATTGAAGTACTTTATTGCATTAGTGTGGCCCGCTGGAACCGAACAACAACGTCGAACAACTAGGAACCCTCCGCAGGAGCGGTGCCGAAACAACAGAGGATCTTTCAAGACGTCGTGAGGATGCCGGATGCCAGGCGCAAGCGAGAGAGGGAGCGAGGCGTAGCAGGGCTACGTTGAGCTTCCGAGCGAGCGGCAACGACGCAGACCGGCCCTTTAGGCCCATTGGGTCCGCAGCAGTCTTGCAAGATCCTCAAACAGAGAGGAGGAGAACACCGTGTTGACCAAAGCGTATATCCCGTACGGAGGCTACTACAGCACACCCTTTGTCCGCTGGCAGGGAAGTCTCGCCAGCGAAAACGCCGTTGCCCTCGGAGCGGCAACTTCCAAGCGGTTCTTCGAGGCGAAAAAATGGGATCCGAACATGCTCGACTACGTGCACGTGGGGAGCACCGTGTACCAGCAGCACTGGTTCTACAGCGGCCCATGGGCAGCTGCGCTCATGGGGGCGGAGAAGGTCCCGGGGGCGTTGATCTCTCAGGCATGTTCCACCGCGGCGTTGGTCCTGTACCAGGCGGCGATGGGAGTGGAGACAGGCATGTACGACAATAACTGGTGTCTGCTTGCCGACCGCTGCTCAAACGGACCCCATGCGGTATGGCCCAATCCCAACGGCCCGGGGGGGAAGCCGGTCGTCGAGGACTGGTTCATGGACAACGTATCCAAAGATCCCTGGGCCGGCGAAGCCATGATCAAGACCGCGGAAAATGTCAGCAGGGAGTTCGGTATTACCCGGGAGGAATGCGATGCGCTCACTCTCAGGCGCTATGCCCAGTACCAGGATGCGCTGGCCAATGACCGCGAGTTCCAGAAGCGCTTCATGTTTGCCATCGAAGTGCAGCTCTCGAAAAAGAAGACCCTTACGGTCGAGGCGGATGACGGCATTACCTCGACTACGGCGGAGGGGTTGGCCGGGCTTAGGCCGGTAATGCCCGACGGGGTCCATACCTTCGGGGCGCAGACCTTCCCGGCAGACGGCAACTGCGGCCTGCTGGTAACGACGCGGGAAAAGGCGCGGGAGTTGAGCGGGGAACAGGGGGTCGAGGTTCAGATCGTCTCCTACGGGTATGCCCGGACCAAAAAGGCGTACATGGCCGCGGCCGTGGCCCCCTCCGCGAAGAAAGCCCTGGACGCCGCCGGCATCGCGGTCAGGGATCTCGGCGCGGTCAAGACCCATAACCCCTTTGCCGCCAATGACATCGCCATGGCAAAGGAGCTCGGCCTCGACCTGAACAGCATGAACAACTACGGCTGTTCCCTCATCTACGGTCATCCCCAGGCCCCGACCGGCGCGCGTCTGATGATCGAGGGGATCGAAGAACTGGCTCAGAAGGGGGGCGGGTACCTGCTGTTTTCCGGGTGCGCGGCCGGCGATACCGCTGCCTCGGTGGTCATCAAGGTCGGGAAGTAAGGCGTGGCGCAGGGCCTGCTCCACTAATGGATAGCGGGTGATCGGACCCGCACGAATCAATTCCCATGGAGAGTGAATATGTCAGCGGAAAAAAAATTGTATCCATCCTATGTCAATCCCTATCTGGTCAAGTCCGACCGTCCGATCCCCGACGAGATGGCGGTCGTCGGAGCGGGGAATATCGGCCCGGACATAGCGTTCTATCTGAGGACCGGTGCACCGGACAAGAAGCTGTACCTGGTGGACGTTGCCGAGGAGCCCTTGCAGCGGGCGGAAAAGCGGTTTCAGTCCTATGCCCAGAAAGGTGTCGAGCGCAAAAAAATGACGCCGGAAATGGCCGAGCAGATCCTGGCCAACATCGTCTACACCACCGATTACAGCCAGGTAAAAAACTGCGGCCTCGTCATCGAGGCCGCCACCGAGAACCTGCCGTTAAAACGGAAGATATTCGAGGGCCTGGAAGCGATCGTCGACACGACGTGCGTGCTGACCTCCAACACCAGCGGCATTCCCGCCCACGAAATCTTCTCGGGGCTCAAGCACCCCGAGCGAACCACGATCACCCATTTCTTCTCTCCTGCATGGCGCAGCATGGCCGTCGAGGTGATCAACTGGGAAGGCGCCAGCAGGGACGTGCTGAACTACCTGATCTGGTTCTTTGCCACTACCGGCAAGGCGCCGGTTGTGACGGACAACGTCTACTCATTCCTGCTCAACCGCATCTTCGAGAACTGGACGAGTGAAGCGGCGTACCTGGTGGACCGGGCCACGACCCTCCAGATCGACGCGGTCTGCGAAGAGTTCGTGGGCGCTGGCCCCTTCTACGTCCTCAACATGGCAGGGGGAAATCCCCTCACCTATGAATCGCAGGAACGGCGCACGGCTGAAAATCCCTGCTATGCCCCGTCTCCGATCCTCCTCTCGGTGGACAAATGGAACACGGCGAAGCCCGGCACCAGGATCGATGTGCCGGACGACCTGCGCAGCTGGATTCGCGACCGGATGATCGGCCTGGTGTTTTCGCAATGCTTCGACATAGCCGACCGCACTATCGGGACCAGGTCGGATCTGAATTTCGGCAGTCTGATCGGGCTCGGTTTCAAAAAGGGTGTGTTCGACGTCATGGAAGGGATGGGAACCTCCGAGGTGGAGCGGATCATGGCGGCGTTCGCCAAGGAGCGCCCGGGATTTCCCCAACCCATGCAGCCCATCGCATCATACCTCGATTTCCCCCGCGACATCCTCGTCGACGACAAAGACGGTGTCCGCATCATCTCGATTCGGCGGCCCCAGGCAGCCAACTCCCTTGGGGCGGGCACCTGTAACGAGATCCTGGCCGAGCTGAAAAAGGGTGCGGACGACCCGGCGGTCAAGGGGTTCGTCATTACCGGTTACGGTACCAAGGCATTCTGTGCCGGTGCCGACATCGGCGGGTTCATAGCCACCATCGACAACCGCACCGCAGGCGTGGAACTGGCCAGAGGCAATTCCGAGGTCCTCCACTTCATGGACCGGATGGACAAACCGGTAGTCGCTGCGGTCAACGGCCTTGCCATGGGAGGCGGGGTCGAGCTTGCCCTCCGCTGCCACAGCCTGGTAGCCGATGCTGCGGCCTTTTTCCAGCTTCCCGAGATAACCCTGGGGATCCTGCCCGGCATGGGGGGCGCCGTCATTCCCTATCGCAAGTGGCCCCATGCCTCGGAGGTCTTCAACGGCATGATAGCCGAGGCCAAGCGTCTGAGCGTCAAGGAGGCTGCCGAGATCGGCATCGTCAAGAAGGTCACCAACGGCTACATCGAGATGATCGAGGCGGCGATCGCAGAGGTGAACCGACTCGTCGGCAACGTGCCGCGCATCGGGGACGCACCGGTGAAAATCGTCGAGTTCACGGTCCCGGAAAGCCCGATGGCGAACAAGCTCCCCCTGAGCAAAGAGGCACTGGGTATCGTTGCCCGGGTGGTCAACCAGGGGGCGGCGGCCGGGTCTCTGGGAGAGGCACTGGAGATCAACTATCAGGGGAGCGGCGACATCTCCTGCATCGACGCGTCGAAAGAGGGGGTTAATGCCTTCCTCGAGAAGCGCAAGCCGGACTTCAGGAAATAACGGCGTACCAACACTGTTCGCCGAACTAGCTAAGGAGGATTCGTAATGAATATCGAAGAGATCAAGTTAATCGGCGTGGTCGGTTGCGGCAGCATGGGCTCCGGCATCATCCAGGTTGCGGCACAGGCGGGCTACCGGGTCAAGGTGGTGGACACGACCGAGGCCGCCTGGGCACGGGCGGACAAGACCATCCGCACCAGCCTCGAACGGATGCTGAAAAAGGAGAAGATCACGGAGCAGGAGATCGCGGATACCCTCGGGCGTATCAGCTTCTCCACCGATATCAGCACCCTGGGGGATGCCCAGTACATCATCGAAGCGGTGTTCGAGAACATCGACGTGAAAAAGGAGCTCTTTGCCCGCCTGGAGCCGGTGGTCGGTGCGGATACGATCATCGCTACTAACACCTCGTCCCTTTCCATCACGGAGATGGCATCCCTGGTGAAGAATCCCGGCAATTTCGTCGGCATGCACTTCTTTAATCCGGTGCCGATGATGAAGCTCGTCGAGATCATCCCGGCCATCCAGACCAGACCCGAAATCACGGCCCTGGCCCGCGAGGTGGGCAAGTCCTTCGGCAAGGCACCCATCACCTGCAAGGACACCCCAGGGTTCGTGCTCAACCGCCTGCTGGTGCCGTACATGATGGATGCCATCCGCCTGCTGGAAGACGGCGTGGCCTCCGCGGAGGATATCGATACCGCCATGAAGCTCGGCGCGGGGATGCCGATGGGGCCGCTGGAGCTGCAGGATTTCGCCGGTGTCGACATCGGCTATTACGTGGGGGACATCTTCTTCAACTACACGAAGGAAGCCCGCTTCGCGCCGCCGACCCTACTGCGCAACATGGTGAAGGCCGGCTATGTCGGTCGCAAGGCCGGCAGGGGCTTCTACGACTACTCGGAAGCCAAGTAGGGGAGGGGATCTCGTGAGCCTCCTGCCGGCAGGAGGCTCACGAGACAGGTAGAACGGGAAATTTTTTTGGCCTTTTGAAATCAGTAGAACGGTATTTGTTGAATGCGGATAACAGTTGGGATGATCTATGTAACTAGCCGAATATGCATCGTTTTTGTTCTAAAACATCGTGTGTTGAAATTAGACGTTACAACGGCAGCTTCCGGCTTTGAAAGCTGCTGAAACCACGGAATCAAGGAATTCAGGACAAGGAGAATCATTATGAACAGCAACCTCGCAAAAGGTGGGGAATTTCTCCTGACCGAAGCGATCGGCACCACGATTTTCGTGCCCGAAGAGTTCACCACGGAACAGAAGCAGATAGCCGAGACCACCGAAGAGTTCATGAAGAAGGAAATCCTGCCGAATGTGGACAGGATCGAGGAGAAGGATTTCGCGTTCATTACCGAGAAGCTGAGGCAGTGTGCGGACCTGGGGCTGTTTCTCGCCGAGGTGCCCGAAGAGTACGGGGGGCTGGAGCTGGAGAAGACGACCAACATGCTCATGATCGAGAAGGTCGCGCCGGTCGCTTCCTTTGTCATGGCCTTTGGCGGCCATACCGGCATCGGCATGCTGCCGCTCGTGTACTACGGCACTGCCGACCAGAAGGAACGGTACCTGGGGAAGCTCGCCTCCGGCGAGTGGATCGGTGCCTATGCCCTCACCGAGCCCGACTGCGGCAGCGACCCTCTGAGCTCCAGAACCACGGCGGTCCTGAGTGCCGATGGTACACACTACATCCTCAACGGCACCAAGCAGTTCATCACCAACTCTTCCTTTGCCGGTCTGTTCACCGTCTTCGCCAAGATCGACGGCAAGCACTTCAGCGCCTTCCTCGTGGAGAAGGGTTTCGAG
>DATJLB010000172.1:0-2068 GCA_035490915.1 Geobacteraceae bacterium | reverse complement strand
CGTCACCGTTATGCTTACGTTCCACGTCGGGCTGATCGGTCGCGAAGTCCACCTCCACGCAGATGCCGATGTCGGGGTTTACCGAATAACTGCTGGTCGTCCCCCCACGCAACCCCACCTCTTCCTGCACCGAGGAAACGCCGTACAGGTCTATCTGCGGCTTCACGGCGGCAGAGGCTATTTCCCGCAAAACCTCGGCCACGACAAAGCTCCCCGCCTTGTCGTCAAAACCGCGGGCGGTCACCCGGTCCCCCTGCAGCCGGTCGAGCGAGGCGGCGAAGGTGATCGGGTCTCCTACCCGCACCAGTTCCTCCGCTTCCTTCCGGTCGGCAGCCCCGATGTCGATGTACTGGCTGTCGAGTTTTACCACCGTTTCCCGGTCCTTCGGTTCCAGCAGATGGATCGGCTTCTTGCCGATGACACCGGTGACCGAACCGCTGCGTCCATGGATATGGACCCGCTGCCCCGGTGTCAGGTGAGCATCGACCCCGCCGATGGCACCGAAATAGATGTACCCCTTGTCATCGATATAGCGGACCTGAAAACCGATTTCGTCCGAGTGCCCGACGAGCATCACCCGCGGGAGGTCCGTCCCTTCCCCCCGGATGCGGCCGAAGACATTACCCATGACATCCTGGGTCACGTCGGCAAAGGGGGAGATGTAAGAGCGGAACACCCTCTGGGCGGGTTGCTCGTATCCCGAGGGGGAGGGAGCAGCCACAAGTGCCTGGAGAAAGCTGAAAGATTCTTCGCGCATCGAAGCCTCCGGGAGTGAATCAGGTATACCTGCGTTTTTCTACATGGGATACTTGCCGAGCGTGGCGGGGTCGAGGTTTTCGAGAAACTCCGTCAATCTCCGGGCGTTGTTTTCCCCGGAGATCTCTTCGGCGCTTATGGCAAGGACGGAAGAGCGCTGGAGCACCTCTTCCGACATCATGATCGGCATCTTGAACTGAAGCGCCGCAACGATTGCCTCACAGGGGCGCACCGCCACGGGTATATTCTCGCCGCTCCTCACAAACGTCACCGTTCCGGTGAAGACGCCGTCATTCCCCCCATCGATGGTGATCGAACCGATCTCCGTCTCCGCGTTCTCCATGAGGAGGGTCAAGAGGCCTTTTCGGCCGCTGCGCGCCGTGCTGTCCCGCAGAATGAGCTCTGCGGCAATCGAAAGGGCCTCGCCGACACTGAGCCAGATGGGAACGGTGTTGGTATCCTTGGCATCCTTCAGGATGACCACCGGCCTGCTGGCAAGGGAATCGATGGTGAATCCGAAAACCGTCATTTCACAATACATACGTACCTCATCATAAAATCAGGAACCAGACACTACCTGGTTCCACGTCCCCGGATCTCGCCCAATAGCGAATTCTGGAAGGCCCGCGTTATCTCGACCCGCACAGAGCAGCCGACAAGCGTGGGATCGCCGGCAAAATTCACCACGCGGTTGCCGCACGTTCTCCCGAACAACTGGCCTCCCCGCTTGCTGACGCCTTCCACCAGGACCTCCTGAACGCTCCCGACGAACCCCTTGTTCGCCTCCAGGGTCATCCTGCGCTGGAGTTCCAGAAGCCGGGCGAGTCGCTCCTGCTTCACGGCGCCGTCCACATCGTCCGCAAATCCGGCGGCGCTCGTCCCCGGACGGACGGAATACTTGAAGGAGAAGAGATCGGCGTAGCCTACCTCGTCCATCAGGGAAAGGGTATCCCGGAAATCCGCCTCGCTTTCTCCCGGAAAGCCGACGATCATGTCGCCGGTGATCTGGATGCCGGGACGTGCTGCCCTGAGGGCGGCAACCTTTTGCAGGTACTCGCCCCGGGTGTACCCCCTGCCCATCCGGGCGAGGACCGCATCGCTTCCCGACTGGGCGGGAAGATGGATATGGCTGCACAGCGTGGGAAGTTCGGCAAAGCAGGCAATGAGAGGGGGCGAGATATCCTTGGGATGGGAGGTGGTGAACCTGATCCGCTCGATACCGGGGATAGTCGCTACCTGCCGCAGCAGTCCGGCAAAATCCGGCTCTCCGGCGCTCTTCAGCCCGTAGGAGTTGACGTTCTGGCCGAGGAGG
>DATJLB010000171.1:0-6449 GCA_035490915.1 Geobacteraceae bacterium | reverse complement strand
GAACGGAACATTCCTGACGGCACGAATGGCGCTCAGCAAAATTCGTCTTGTAATCAGTGCATATACGGAATGATAAACCGCATTTTCGTAGACATGTAAACGATTGGCATGCATGTTGCCGTATACGAGTCGGTTTCCGGCTGGCCGCCTGCCGATAACGCCGTCAGGCCGCCATGCTGACGGGTAATTCAAATATCCTGCATATTTGTGAAATGCTGGACCCGGTTCTGAACTGAAATTTTATTGTCCCGTACACAAATCTGCATACGAAGTTCCGCAACCACCAGACTCATCGCCCTCGGTCGTCCGGCACATCCCCGGTGGGCGTATACATCTGTTTTCCAGGAGGTGTTATGAAAGACGAGACGACTCTTCGCGGGGTTTCCCGAAGGGATTTCATCAAGGCCTGCGTCACCGTCACCGCCATGATGGGGCTTCCTTTCGAGATGGCGGCCCGGGTGGCCGAGGCGGCCGAAAAGGCGGACAGCCGCCCGCCGGTGATCTGGCTCCATTTCCAGGAGTGCACCGGCTGCTCCGAGTCGCTGCTCCGCTCGTCCCACCCAACCATCGCGACCCTCATTCTCGACCAGATCTCCCTCGACTACCACGAGACGCTGATGATCGGCTCCGGCGCCCAGGCGGAGAAGGCGCTTCACGACTCGATGACCGCCAACCGCGGCAAGTACCTGCTGGTGGTGGAGGGGGCGATCCCGACCAAGGACATGGGGGTCTACTGCAAGATCTCCGGGAAGACCGCCCTGGAGTCGCTGAACCACGCGGCCGAGGGGGCGGTGGCGATCATCCCGATTGGCACCTGTGCGAGCTACGGTGGTATTCAGTCGGTCGACCCGAACCCGACCGGGGCGGTCGGCGTGCGGGACATCGTCAAGGACAAGCCAATCATCAACATCCCCGGCTGCCCCCCCAACCCGTATAACTTCCTCTCCACGGTGATGTACTACCTTACCTTCAACAAGCTCCCCGAACTGGACGCCCTCGGCCGCCCCAAGTTCGCCTACGGGCGGCGCATCCACGAGCACTGCGAACGCCGGCCCCACTTCGACGCGGGGCGTTTCGCCAGGGCTTTTGGCGACGAGGGGCACAGCCAGGGGTACTGCCTCTACAAGCTCGGCTGCAAGGGGCCGGCGACCTACGCCAACTGCTCGGTCCAGCGTTTCAACGACGTGGGCGTATGGCCGGTTTCCGCCGGGCACCCTTGCATCGGCTGCACCGAGCCGGACATCCTGTTCCGGAAGGCGATCGCCGACAAGGTGCAGATCCACGAGCCGACGCCGTTCGACAGCTACGCCCCGGTCGACCTGAAGGACAAGGGGAAAGGTCCCGATCCGCTCACCACAGGCATGCTCGGCCTTGCCGCCGGCGCCGCCCTCGGGGCCGGGGCGATGCTCGCCAAGAAGCTGCCGACGAACGGGGAGGGGAAGGAGGACGGTAGCCATGAAAAAACAGAGTAGGCGCGACTTCCTTAAGCTGGTGGGGCTCGCCTCCGCGGGGATCGTCGGGGCCGGGACGGCAGCCGGCGCGCACGAACCGCTCCGCGTGAACGACGAGGAGTTCGGCATGCTCTACGACGCCACCAAGTGCGTCGGCTGCAAGGCGTGCATGGCAGCCTGCAAGCGGGTGAACGGCGATTACGGGAGCCTCTCCTACGAGCACGCGAAGTTCGACAAGGACGACCTCTGGGACACCCCGCAGGACCTCTCCGGGAGCACCCGCACCCTGATCAAGCTGTTCAAGGAATCGGAGCGGCGCTGGTCCTACATCAAATACTCCTGCATGCACTGCCAGAAGCCGTCCTGCGTGTCGGTCTGCCCGGTCTCCGCCATGACCAAGGACAAGACGACCGGGATCGTCGACTACAACAAGAACACCTGCATCGGCTGCCGCTACTGCCAGGTGGCGTGCGCCTTCACCATCCCGAAGTTCCAGTGGGAAAAGACCATCCCGCAGATCGTCAAGTGTGACCTCTGCAAAAACACCAACCTGCGCCAGAAGGGGATCTCGGCCTGCGCCGAGACCTGCCCGACCGGCGCCATCACCTTCGGCAAGAGGAAGGACCTCCTGGCGGACGCCCGGCAGCGGCTCCAGGAGAACCCCGACAAGTACATCTACCACATATACGGCGAGCACGAGGCAGGAGGGACCAACCACCTCTACCTCGCCGCCCTGCCGTTCAACAAGCTCGGGCTTCCGGAACTGAAGGCCGAGGCGCCGGCCGAGTTCTCCGAGAAGATCCAGCACACCATCTACAAGGGGTTCATCGCGCCGGTCGCCCTCTACAGCACCCTCTGCTTCATTGCCGTGAAAAACCTGAAGATGCAGGAAAACGGCCATACCCCCCATGACAGCGAACACCAGAAGGAGGACCGATAATGGCCGGCCATCACGACGAATTTCAGCGCCTGGAAGGCAAGATCTTCACCAAGTCGTTCTTTGTCCTCCTGATCCTTACCCTGATCGGGTTCTATCTGATCGCCGTCCGCTACATCAAGGGGATCGGCGCGGTCTCCAACATGAGCGACGGCTATCCGTGGGGGATCTGGATCACCTATGACGTGGCGACCGGCACGGCCATCGCCTGCGGCGGGTACGCCATGGCGATCCTGATCTACATCAGGAACCGGATGCACTACCACCCGATGATCCGCTCGGCGATCCTCACCAGCATGTTCGGCTACGGGCTGGCGGGATTTTCGGTCATGGTGGACCTCGGGCGCCCGTGGAACGCCTATAACTTCTTTATCCCCTCCAAGTGGCAGGCGAACTCTGCGATGTTCGAGGTCGCCCTCTGCGTCATGGCGTACTCCACCGTGCTGATCATCGAATTCCTGCCGGCCATCCTGATCACTCTGGAGAACACCCGTGGCGTGCAACTACAGAAGGTACTCCAGTGGCTGAGCCCGCGTCTGGTTCCGGAGGAAAACCGGCTGCAGGCGGGGCTGGAGCGCGTGCGGGCCGCGGCTGCATGGCTCAGACCGCGTTTGGACAAGGTCCTCATCTTCATCATCGTGCTCGGCATCACCCTGCCGACCATGCACCAGTCGTCGCTCGGGTCGCTGCTCCTGATCGCCTCCACCAAGCTGAACCCGCTCTGGCACACCGGCTTCCTGCCGCTCCTGTTCCTGATCAACTGCGTCTACATCGGTTACTCGATCGCCATCCTGGAGTCGATCATCGCCTCCTACAACTTCAGGCGCCCCTTCGAAACCAAGGAACTGGCGGGGCTGGCGGGGCTAATCCCCTGGCTCACCGCGATCTGGCTGACGGTGGTGATCGGCGACCTGACCTGGCGCGGCCAGATAGGTGCAGCGCTTCGCTTCGACTTCTATTCGGGCTTCTTCCTGCTGGAGTTTTTCCTGGTGGCGGTCGGCTCCTGCATGCTCTACAGCAGGAAGCTGCGCAACTCGGTGCGGTGGCTCTTCGTCTCCGCGGCGATGATCGTCCTGGGAGGGGCGCTCTACCGGTTCAACGTCTACCTGATCGGCTTCAATCCGGGTCGGGGGTGGCACTATTTCCCGTCGCTGTCGGAGTTTCTGATCACCGCCGGCATCATCTCCTTCGAGATCCTCGGCTACCAGGTGCTGGTGAAGATCTTCCCGGTTCTGCCGCGGATGACGGGACACGGCAAATATTCGATGCCGGCCGGGGCCGATGTATAGACTGCATCCTAGTCCTTGAAAGTAACTATTAACCTGATCTTTTAGGAGGCAATACATGGCACGAATAACGCTAGACCCGATCACCCGCATCGAGGGGCACCTGCGGATCGACGTGGAGGTGAACGGCGGCACGGTCACCAACGCCTGGTCGTCGGCCCAGATGTGGCGCGGCATCGAGACGATTCTCAAGGGGCGCGACCCGCAGGACGCCTGGTCGTTCGCCCAGCGCTTCTGCGGGGTCTGCACCACGGTGCACGCCATCTCGTCGATCCGCTCGGTGGAGCACGCACTGAATGTAGAAGTGCCGCTGAACGCCCAGTACATCCGGAACATGATGATCGCCCAGCACTCGGTGCAGGACCACATCGTCCATTTCTACCACCTCTCCGCCCTCGACTGGGTGGACATCGTCTCCGCCCTCAAGGCGGATCCGAAGCAGACCGCCCGGATCGCCCAGAGCATCTCAGACTGGCCGGGGAACAGCGAGACGGAGTTCAAGGCGGTCCAGGAGAAGCTGAAGGGGTTCGTTGCGACGGGCCGGCTCGGCATCTTCTCCTCCGGCTACTGGGGGCACCCGGCAATGAAGCTCCCTCCCGAGGTGAACCTGATGGCGACCGCCCATTATCTCAAGGCGCTCGACTACCAGCGCAAGGCCGCCCAGGCGGTAGCGATCCTGGGAGGGAAGAATCCCCACATCCAGAACCTGGTGGTGGGAGGGGTGGCGACCGCCCTCAACATGGAGAACATCGCCACCATCAACATGGAGCGGCTCGCCTACCTGCGGTCGCTCATGGAGGAGACGCGGGACTTCGTCCAGAAGGTCTACTACCCGGACGTAGTCGCCATCGCTGCCGCCTACAAGGAGTGGTTCAAGTACGGTGCCGGCGTGACCAGCTATCTGGCGGTGCCCGAGTTCCCCGAGGATACGAAGAACACCCAGTTCGCCCTGAACGGCGGGACGATTTTCAACGGTGATGCCTCCACCTTCCGGGTGATCCGGGACCACAGGGACGACTACCTCATCCGGAACATCACCGAATCGGTGGCCCACGCCTGGTACGAGGGTGATGCGAGCCTCCACCCCTGGGAGGGAGAGACGAAGCCGAACTACACCGACTTCAGGGAAAACGGGAAATACTCCTGGTGCAAGGCGCCGCGGCTGGACGGGAAGGCGGTCCAGGTCGGGCCTCCTGCCCAGGTCTTCGCTGCGTACCTCGCGGGGAACGCCCGGGTGAAGAAGCTCGTGGACGGAACCTGTGCCAAGGTCGGCGTCGGCGTGCATGACCTCCACTCCACCATGGGAAGGCTCGCCGCCCGTGCCATCCGCGCCCACGTAATGGCCGACCTTTCGCTTGAGTACCTCGACAAGCTGATCGCCAACGTCGCCAAGGGTGACAAGGTGTACGCGAACCACACCGAGATCCCGAAGGGGGACTACCGCGGCGTCGGGTTCCACGAGGCACCCCGTGGCACCCTCTCTCACTGGATGGTGATCAAGAACAAGAAGATCGAGAACTACCAGGCGGTGGTCCCCTCCACCTGGAACGCCTCTCCGCGCGACGGCAAGGGGGTCATGGGACCGTACGAGGCGTCCCTCAAGGGGAACCCGGTGGCGCAGGCGGACAAGCCGCTGGAGGTGCTCCGCACCATCCACTCCTTCGATCCGTGCATCGCCTGCGCGGTGCATGCGATTGACCCGGAGGGGAAAGAAATCACGAAGGTGAAGGTGTTGTAACGGTAAGAGCGAAAAGCCATAGAACGCGGATGACGCGGATGGTACGGATTTACGCGGATCAAGACGGAAAATCGGATTTTAAAGTTTTGCCAACAGGGCGCGAGATGGTCGGAAGACCGCACCCGCCTACAGGATATAATATGAAAACACTGATTTTCGGCGCCGGCAACCTCCTCCTCTCGGACGAAGGGTTCGGGGTGCACGCCATCCGCTACCTGGAGGAGCACTACACCTTCCCGGAGGAGGTGGAGCTGTACGACGGGGGGACCCTCGGCATCATGGTAACCCACAAGCTGGAAGAGGCGGAGCGGGTTTTTGTCCTGGACGTGGTCGACACGGCCGGAGAGCCGGGAGAGCTTTTCCGCTTCGAGAAGGACGACATCATGCTGAACCGGCTGCCGCTCAAGATGTCGCCGCACCAGATCGGCATCCAGGAGGTGCTGTTTCTGGCCGACATGCGCGAGACCTGTCCTGATCGTGTGTCGCTGGTCGGCGTAATCCCCGACTCGCTGGAGGCAGGGTGCGAGCTTACCCCGCGCCTGCAGGAGAGGGTGGCGGAGGTGGCCAGGATGGTCGTGGACGAGCTAGCGGCTGACGGAGTGGAGGTCTGCCGGAAGGCGGCCTGAAATTCTCCCCTCTCCCCACCCCTCTCCCGCAAGGGGAGAGGGAGCTTCTAAGTGGGCGCGGGGGAGGGAGTTAACCAGTAAAGGAGATACGTAATGTTCGGATTTGGCATGCCGGAATTGATCCTGGTCCTCGTGATCGCCCTGGTGGTGGTCGGCCCCGCCAAGCTGCCGCAGCTCGGCCAGGCGCTGGGAGGATCGATTCGGAGCTTCAAGAAGGGGCTGAAAGAGGGGGAAACGGCACGGATCGACGGAAAGTAGGCTTTTTCGTTTTCCACGGTGTGAGGCCGGCGGCACGTGGGTGTTTCCGGCCTTTTTTATGGATCGACAAGAGGAGGCGTTCTGCGCTACTATGGCACATGGGGAAGACCTCCGAACCTCGATAGGTCCTGTTAGGTGCAGGCCAGTGGAGAA
>DATJLB010000170.1:0-8651 GCA_035490915.1 Geobacteraceae bacterium | reverse complement strand
AGAAAATGGGTCGGTACATTGGAAAAAGGCGCCCAGGACTCGACGTAGTCCGTGTCTTTAACAAACCAGCAGGCTATGGAGGACTCTGCCGCCTTGTGCTGTACCTGCCTGGCCTCTTCGGGTTGCACCCCGAGAGTTTCTGCAAGTTCGGTATAGTGCGGTGCCCGCCCAGTCTTCCTGAAATGCTCCACGACAGCAGTGTAAGCCCGTTGCACCAAGGTGTCCTGCATATCATTTCCTCCTTTCCGTTTTGTCGGTTTTCAGTATCACCTCAAATTGCATTCTACTACCGATTTTCGCGGCGGCAACGGAGGGGAGGAGGTTTTTTAGGGCCCCGTCTCATTCACCCTCGTCATCCCCAAAAAATCTGGTATAGTAGACCCGTCTTTCTCTGCCGAAATGCACAAACCCGTTCATATCGCAAACACAGCTCAGGAAGGTACGTATGAAAAAAATCACCATAGTACTTGTGGCCGTCCTCGTGCTCGGAACGCTTCTGTTCTGGTTTCTCGGGTCTCCCGCGCCCAAGGTGTCATTAAGCCCCGACACTGGCCTGATCGCCGCCGGCCGCGAGCTTGCCCTGAAGCTGGATGCACAGGGAGGGGGTCTGAAAAAGCTGTCCGTCACCGCGGTGCAAGGGGAGAAGACGGTTACGATCCTGGCGAAGGATTATCCGATCGGCAGCCATCAGGCCGCGGAGACGTTCAACCTGGCGAAAGCCGGCCTGAAGGATGGGGCAGTCACCCTCCAGGTCGATGCGACAAGTTCCGCACCCCGTTTCGGCGCCGCCAGGACCACGACCCAGGCCCATTCCTTCACCCTGGACACCAAACCGCTGGACGTGGCGGTAGTGAGCGTTGCCCACAATGTCAACCAGGGGGGGGCGGGACTGGTCGTCTACACCGTTTCGAAGGAGGTTGAAAAGACCGGCATCGTAGTCGGCGATCAGTTTTATCCCGGTTACCGGCAGGGGGGAAATCAGTACGCCTGTCTCTTCCCCTTGCCCTACGATATGGACACCGGCAAGTTCGTACCGAAGGTGCTGGCAATCGACAGGGCAGGGAACGAGCGTCTCGTGGGGATCAGCTATCACCTGACTGCCAGGTCCTTTTCGACGGACCGGATCGATCTGAAGGATGCCTTCCTCGAAAAGATCGCCGCGGAGTTCAAGGCGAAGTTCCCGCAAGCGGGGACACCCCTGGAAATATTCCTCAAGGCGAACAGGGACCAGCGACAGCAGGACCGCAAGGCGATCGCCGACTATGGCCGGAAGACCTCTCCGACGCCGCTCTGGCAGGGGCCCTTTCTCCGCATGCCGAACACCGCCCCTCTCGGCGGTTTCGCACAGGCCCGCACCTACATATACCAGGGGAAAGAGGTTGACCGGCAGACACATCTCGGCTTCGACCTCGCCTCAGTGGCCCACGCCGACGTGCCGGCCGCCAACCGCGGGACGGTCGTCTTTGCCGGCGACTTCGGCATCTATGGCCAATGCATCATCATCGACCACGGGCTGGGGCTGCAGAGTATCTACGGGCACCTGAGCCGGATCGGCGTCAAGCCGGGTGAAACCGTGGAAAAAGGACAGATAATCGGCAGTACCGGGGCCACCGGCATGGCCGGAGGGGATCATCTTCATTTTGAGACGGTCATCTCCGGGCAGTCGGTCAATCCGGTCGAATGGTGGGATCCGCACTGGATGAAAAACAACGTTACGGACAAACTCGCATTGATCAAGGCGACCCGGGAGGGGAGGTAGCGTTCGTTCGCATAGTAGAGGCGTACCCCGCGTGGGTTTTTGCTTGACCGTGTGAGAATTCCTTGTACAATGGGCGCACTACGGACAAACTAACTCCAGGCGACCACAATGAAAAATATCTTTAGTCTGATATGTGCAGGTGCTCTCTTCCTGAACCTTGCAGGCTGTATGGCCTCTGTGGTAGCGCAGCAAGAACCTGCCAAACCGTATGTCCCACCACCAAAGAAATCAGTCCCACCGGAAAAAGCCGGACTGATGGATATCAATTCGGCTACAGAGGACCAGTTGAAGGCCCTCCCCGGCGTCGGGGATTCAATCGCAAAGAAAATAATCGCCGGAAGGCCGTATGAACAGACGGATGAGCTGGTGTCAAAGCAGATCATTCCCAAAGAACTTTATATCATCATCAAAGAGCGGATCACGGCACTGAAGGGCGAGGCAGTATCCCGGTAGACGCTGCCTACTGATTCCCAAAATATTTGATCGCCGGCCTTATCGTAAGAAGTAGTGCCACCAGGGCAAATATCCAAACATGCTGCCTGATGAATTCCGACAGGTAGGCACCGGCTATCATTCCGAACACGAAAGCACACCACTTCAGTATCCAAATATCCTTCCATGACCAGACCATCGTCTTTAGCAGCCCCATACCTGCACCTCCTCCGTAAAGCCGTTCCAAATCCTTTTCTTACCGGGGTTTGCGCTGCTCCAACTGCTCCTTGCACCCGGCTGAAAGCTGCACTTCGTGCTCTTTCAGGCATTTGACGACCCGTCCGCCGCCCGGCTGCACATCCTTGCAGAACTTTTCGATGTCGGCAGCGCAGGGACCGCGCCCCTCCGCCCGCGCCTCCATCGCGCCTGACGGCAACGACAGCAGGCAAAGCAGCATGATACTGACAGCGTAGCTCATGCTTATCCTCCTTGCATGTGATGAACGGAACTATACCGCCGTCCCATTATTTCCTTTATAACGCACGGTGGCGTCAAAGGTTACACATTTTTTGCCGTCGCTCCCCACACATGAAAAGACCGCCGAAAGGCCAGAGGGCGTCCTTTTTGCTTGCCGAGGCGCTGGCGGAAGAGGGAAATACGGGACTCCGTGCCGGTGTCAAAAAATATATGTTGATTAAGTTCCATGGATAAAATATGATACGGCCGAAATTTGCACACGTGCGTGATAGACGAAAATACTAAACCACCTGCGAGGGTGGGGCGGAAAGCCCACAGGGTCTCACCGAGACAGCCGGGTCGCCGAAATATCATAGGATATTGGCGAGCCGGCTTTTTTGTTGCCAAATCCGCGTTTTCAATTTTCTCGCAAAGGAGGTGGCAGAAGCGGCGCGACTGACGTGAATTCATCGACAATTCAAAAAAGGAGCAGCTTATGAAAATAGAAATCCTCGGTACTGGCGGCACTATTTGCAAGTCTCTCTTTTGCAACGCCCTGGAAGCCCTTCGGGCAAGCGGCAGGAATGGACGGGTTGTGATCGTCAAGGATATCCGGAAGATAATGAGATACGGTGTAGTGGCCACGCCGGCCCTCGTCATAAACGGTGTGGTGATGTTTTCGGGCAGGATGGGCTCTCCGGAAGAAATTGTCGCTTTGCTGCATCGGAACATGTCGAATTTCGTGTGAAGCTGCACGTACCACGATACCAGGAAATTCAGAGGATAGACGACAATGCTAAACCATCCGCGAGGGTGGGGCGGAAAGCCTACAGGGTCTCCAGAAGACAGCCGGGTTGCCGAAATATCTTACGATATCGGCCCCGGCTTTTTTGTTTTCCGGCGATGCACAGTGGTCCCCCCACAAGAAAGGAGCCATCAATGGCAAAGTACGGCGTGCTTCTCATTACCGTTGCCGCCCTGCTCGCTGGCTGCAACAAGCTGAGCAAGGAAAATTACAGCAGGCTGAAGGTCGGGATGGAATACGACGAGGTGGTTTCGATCTTCGGCAAGCCGGACAGCTGTTCGGACACATACGTCGCAAAGGGCTGCAAGTGGGGCGATGAGCGGAAGAACGTGACCATCGGCTTCATCGACGACAAGGTCATTTTCTATCAGAGCACGAACATCGACTGAAGCCCGTCGAACCATCGTACACTGAGAAAGGAGGTTGCCATGGCTGTTTTGGTGCATTTCAAGAACAATGACTTCGGATACGTCGAGGACAAGGAACTTGATACCCTGATCGAAAAAGATGCCATCTACGCGTTCAAGCTTGCGAGCGGCTGGGTCAAGGTCTGCAGGGGGAGCTCGGCAAGGGAGCACTATCACGGGCACATGACCCCCGGCGAACGGTCACCATGATCGTAGAAGGCATGGGGGCGGGTTGCCCGCGTCGTGGCACTGCTCCTTTCCCTTAGGTGGGCCCCCCGGCACCTTCCCGGGAGGTCCCGCCGGCTGCTGCCACTCTCTCCGCAGTCTCCTGCTCGGCTGCCACATAGCGGACCAGTGTCCGACCGGTCGTGAACGTGCAGGTTGCATCCACGATTTTCAGGCCGAAGTTCTCCAGTCCCCGGTTCAGTTCCGCAACGACCGGCTTCAGATACTCCGCCCCGTTGTCTTCTCCGAGCGCAGGAAACGGCCATCCCAGCCGGGAAGCGCTCTGAAACAGGTGCGTCCTGACTGCCGCGGGGAGCTGGTCCTGATAGAGGACGTAGGTGTCGTATGCCCGCTGACATGCGGTCAGTTCCATGATGTAATCGAGGTCGAGCGACAGGCGGCAGGAATTCAGCTCCCCCGTGGTGTCCGGGGCAAATATCTCCATCTTGAAGCGCCGGTCGAGCAGGCCGAAGTGGGGCAACTGGATGACGGTCTGCCCGCGCGAGGCAAAATCGAACCGGTTGCGAACGGTCTTCTCGGGGAAGAAGACAGCCACCTTGCCGTCGCGCACGGCAACCGAATTTTCCAGGATATGGATGCGGACCAGGCCGTTGTAGAGGACGATAGCGCACAGGGCCAGGATGATCAATGCCGCCGTCCAGAGATCGTTCGCAAGCGTATAGACGAGAGCGATCAGCAGCGGTCCCATCAACATGTAGAATATCATCCGTCCCAAAAAACGGGTCATTCTCTGAACCCACATGATTCCCCCCTGTGCACACGGCGTGGTTCCCTCCAGTATACCTTCATTTGTACAAAAAATGGAAGGGGAGTGGGTTAAGAGTGTTGCAATCTCCTGCCATCTTCCCTATACTGCCGCCCATGAAAAAATATCCATTATGTTCACGACTCTCGATTGCATGCGCAATCCTTGGCGCCTCCCTGCTGGTCTCCGGGCCCTGCGTAGCGTCCGCCCCGGGCCGTCTGTCGCCAGTCACCGTCGACATTTCCAGTCTCAGGACCTTCCTTGACACGCTCCCTCCGGACGAAAAGGACGAGCAGGTGCGCGATTGGGCCCAATACGGCCTGAAAACCGAACTTGGCGTCTCCACCGCGGGAGATGTCCCCATGCGTCATCCTGCCCTGAAAGATACCTCTCCCGGCGAGGTATCCAGGGGGAGGGTGTTCCCGGTGTCCTCGAAAGAATGGGCCGTGCTGCTTTCAAAGGATCTGCTCGGGAACAAGCCGCTGATAGGCGGTCTGATCGACAAGCACTATGCGGAAACCAACGCAGTTCCCGAGAAAATTTCCCTGTATTCCTACGACTGTCCTCCCACGTCGTCGAGCATCGACATTACTTTTGAAAAAACTGTCAACTTCGCAGACCTCTTTACGACCGAGTACGGTTATTCTACGGCCACTGTCGCCGCGTTGTCGGATTTGAGCAGATTTTTGGAACATGTGGACGATATCGTCATGGTTCAATGGCAACCCGACAGCCTGGTTCTGGGGGGGCGCTCCTACGGCCAGGATGTCCGGCGGTCGATGACGATCCAGGAGATTGCGGCTCTTTACCAGGCATACAACATACCCAGCAACCAAATGATGTATGAGGCTTTCATCAGGGAGCGGTATGCCGATCTTCTCCGCGGCGTCCCCACTCCCCCCCCCACCGGTTCCGTTGAAGAAGCGGAGTTCCTGGCAAAGGTCCGGCGGCAGTTTCCGCACGCCAGGAATGCGCAAGGGGAGGCGAAGTTCGCCTTCTCGCTCGACATCGACATGGACTACGGCGCCCTTGCCGGCTACATGGAAGAATTCGTCCGTAGATCTCCGTTAGTGCAGGAAAAGGACTTTGCCGGCTCCTCTGCCGCAGAACTGGCTGCGCTCGCCGGACGCATCAGGAACAGCAAGAATCAAACGCCGCTGGTTATGGTACTTCGCCGCTTGGCCGCATCGGGGACCGAGACGGACAGGCGTGTCTACCTGGCTTTGTACAGCATGCAACAATACAGTTCCTACCAGACGGCACGGTACGACGGAAACCTGCGGGGGACGGACGCCGGGATGGTGCTGTTTTACACCGACCTGCTGGCCAAGCTGTGGGGGATGGGGTATGACGGGATCTCTGCGCCGATCGGGGTCAAGGGCTTCCGCCCCATGACGGACATCGCCATCCCGAAGCAGTATTGGCGAGGGTATTACAGTGTTGCAAATACGCGGCTCTGGTTCGGCCTGAGACAGGACGGCTTTGATGTGTACGGGAACAAGGCCTTGTTTCAACCGATTGCCACCCGTGTGTATGCCGCTTCGTCCGATCTCCTGACGCCGGGGAAGGAGGAAGGCACCCCCAACTTTCAAGGCAAGGAGTTCCTGGGATGGTGGGACAGGCACTATGAAGCGCTTGCGGACTATGAACCGGCGTACCACAAGCTGAACCAGATCCAGAAATGGAGCTGCATCTTTGTGGTGCTGAAGCAAAAGAGCCTGCATCATCTGGATTTCCTGCTGAATATCCCGGTGCGACGGGACATCGATTTTGAGGCCTGGAGCAAAACCAACGAGACACTGAAAACCAGGCTTTCGATTCCTTTTCTGGACAAGCAGAAGTACGGTCACCAGACCGAATGCCTTCCCCTGCTCCGATCGAAGCCTTATCGGTTTTTGGGTGGTGATGGCCAGATCAGCGGCGGCATTTCCCTTCCGACTCAGGAGGATATCCAGGCGAAACTGCAGAAGAAGGACCCGGCGGCAACTCCGATGTTCCCTATGGGAATGCCCGCAGGTTTCGCCGCCAAGCGGAAATGGCCGATTGCCCCGGCAGCTTCCGACGCTTCGCCGCAGCAGGCAGGAACATCCGTTCCCGAAAAGGGGCGGGTCATCGCGGAGAATCAACCGGACACGCCAGGATCGCCGGGAAGAACAATCGTGCCGGAGGGCTCGGCTAAAGAACAGCGGGGCGACAGCACGGGGAAAAAGCAGGCGTCGCTACGACTGGGGTGGGAAAAGAGTCCGTCCCTTGAGGCGATCAATTTCGTCAACGCGCTGGCCGCGTTGCAGCAGTCGAATGCCCCGGCGAATAAAGGTGAGGCACTGTTCCGCGGGATTCCGGATATCCAGTCGGTTGTGAGAATAAAAGAGTGGGACACCTATCTGATCAAAACGTCGGCCCTCAAGGAGATGTGGCTTTATCTCAGTATCAATCCGGCGAATGCTGCGGAATACCCGGCTGTAGCCGCCGGTTCTTTCGCCGAAGCGGATATTTTTTGCGCCAGGCTGATAAGTGCTGCCGATGCGCAGAAACTTGCACATGGTAAGCAGGTGATCAGGTAGAAAAAGATAACTTCCATCAGCGCGAATTTCGGAGGACCAACTTAATTCCCCCCAGGGCGGCCACAAGCCGCCTTTGCTGTTTCCGGTCCTGAATTTTTCCGAGTGGGCCCGGGGCGCCTCACGTTGACGCCGGCACCGTCGGTGCTATCTTTTCAGACAGGAGAAATACTATTCACCCGGAAGCCAATTCAACCGAATGAGAGACGCACCGACGGTTTTGAAGGAGGTCATGATGAGAACGGTTCAAACGATTGTTGTGATTGCAGGCCTGTTGTTCTCGCTTGCCGTGAGCGCGGAAGATAAAAAGATTCCCGCGGCGATGAACAAAATCGAGCCGCTGCCGCGGGACCTGGAAATTCAGCTGGCGCTCAGCGCGCTGCCGCCGCACCTCAGAGACGGTGCAACCGTGTATGTATTGAACCCCGAGAAAGGCTTTGAAGTTGCCCGCAAGGGCACGAACGGATTCCATGCCTTTGTCGCTCGAACCGGCGATGATGCGTTCAGAGGGTCCTGGCCCCTGACACGGTACAGGGATGACATTCTCTACCCGGTTTCCTTCGACAAGGCGGGCGCCAAGGCGCAGATGCGCGTCTTCTTCGATGCGGCGGAAATGCAGGCGAAGGGGATTCCTTCCGGAGAGCTGAAGAAAATCATCAAGGAGGGCTTCAACATAGGGCTCTATCGAGCGCCGGAACGAGCCGGCGTCTCATACATGCTGGCTCCCATACTGAGGACGTACGTAAACCCGGATGAAAGCGAAAGCGTCGCCACTGCCAACGTGCCGCACGTGATGTACTACGCCCCCAACGTTACCAACGAAGACATAGGGGGGGCGAAACCCGGTCTTCCGCCCCCCGTCTACCCTTTTGTCATAATGCCCGGCCCCCACGGGTACTTCATCCAGCTTCTCGGCGTGACGGAAAGGGCGGCTATCAACAAGGAGTATGCAGAGATGCTTGCACGGCTCTGCAAGATCAAGAAAGAGTGGTGTCTGGCAGAGGGGAAGGGTCAATATTGACCGTGTTAGCCTTGCAGGCCCCTCACGGCTCGAGGGAAGGTTCCATGATCCGCTATGGGCCATTTTTCTTCATGGCGCGACGGCGACCCCCTGCGGGGAAATCCCTACGGCAACCGTGGCGATCACCGTGTTACCGGTGGTGTCGATAACCGAGACGGTGTTGCTCACGCTGTTTGCCACGTATGCCCGGTTGGGGCCCGAATTCAGGGCAACACCATG
>DATJLB010000169.1:0-4362 GCA_035490915.1 Geobacteraceae bacterium | reverse complement strand
TTTTTTAAAATCCCATCCGCTCGTTGATCTTCTCCTCGTACCTGAGCCAGGCCGGGGTGCGGAAGTTCTTCTCCATCAGCATGTCGAAGCGTAGCTGCCGGGCAGACAGCCGTCTGCGCAGGGAGCTCTGTTCCTCCTCGTCGCTGCAAGCAGCGAGAAGCCTCCGCAGGTCGACGATTTCCCGCTTCAGCTCAAGCTCCTCAGGGAGAACGCCGGCATTCTTCAGGACCTTGTACCCCATTCGGAGTTCCTCCGGCACGTGAGTGAGGTCCTCCGCCGGGAGCGGCTCTCCCTTCAGTGCGAGGTTGTCGAAATCCCCCCGCTCCATCGCCTCCTGGATCCGCTGTTCGGCAATCCGAGCAAAGATGCTCATCGCGAAAATTCCTCCTCGCGATAGTGTACAGGATTTCCCGTCGCTACCGCAACCTAAACCACGGAGGCACAGCGGCAGGGAGATCTAAAAAGACGGATTTGAAAGACTTTTTCAGTAGAGCTCGTATTTCAGGAGCCGGCACTCGATCGGACCGTTGTACAGGACAAAGCGCCGCGAAGCCCTGAGCCCCACGCACTTGGCGAGCTCCTGGCTTCCGGTGAGGAGGTACGCAGTGTACCCGGTGCAACGCTGCTTCATAACGTCGCCGATCTGCCGGTAGAGAGGCTTCAGCGCTTCCTCTTCGCCGAGGCGCTCGCCGTAGGGGGGATTGAAGAGGAGCACTCCCGGGCCGGGTGGAGGGGTGAACGCCGCTAGCTCCTGCTGCACTAGGGTGAGCATCCCTTCCACCCCGGCTCGCCGGGCATTCTGGCGGGCAACTGCAAGTGCCCGGCCCATTTGATCGCAGCCAAGAAGCGGAACAGGAAGGGAAGTGAGCGCAGCACCCTGCGCTTCGGCGACCACGGCTTTCCAGAGGATCGGGTCGAACCCCGGCCAGCGCTGGAAGCCAAACCTCTTGCGCAATAGCCCCGGTGCGCGCCTGGCGGCTTTGAGCGCCGCCTCGACCAGGATGGTGCCGGAGCCGCACATTGGGTCGGCGAGCGGCACTGCACCGTCCCAGCCTGATAACTCCACCATCGCCGCCGCCAGGGTTTCGCGAAGCGGTGCCTCGGTCCTGTCCAGCCGGTAGCCGCGCCGGTCGAGCGGCGCCCCCGAGCTGTCGAGACTCACCGTGCAGCGGTTCTTCACCAGGTGGACGTTGACGCGCAGATCGGGATCGCGGGTATCCACGCTGGGGCGACGACCGCAACGGTCGCGAAGCTCATCGACGATGGCATCTTTGGTCTTGAGCGCCACGAAACCTGAATGGGTGATGTCCGAGTCACGCAGGCTGCAATCGACCGCCAGTGTCATCTCCGGTGTAAGGTGGTGCATCCAGGGAATGGTGCGCACCCCGTCGTAGAGTTCCTGCGGCGTCGCACAGGGGAAGACGGCAAGCGGGAGCAGCACCCGGTTGGCGGCCCGCAGCCAGAGGTTCGCCCGCCAGCAGTCGGGCATTTCGCCTTTGAATCGCACGCCACCTTTCTCGACGGTGACCCCCATAATACCGAGCCTGCGCAGCTCGTCGGCCACCACCCCTTCCACCCCCTTGCCGGCAGTAGCAAAAAATTCCATCTCTCCTCCGATTCCAAGCTTTCCGCTCCCTGCACCCTAACCGAGAACCCTCCCTCTGTCAAGACATGGAGGAGAGAGTCTCCACTATCTTTTTGTGCTCACCCATTAAAATTGACATCCATTCTCAAAAATTATGATATAATAATTTTAGAAGGTAGAACAACCGCGCACCTGGAGAAAGGGGGTGCAATGATGAGAGGCACGAAAGAAACCGTTAGCGGCATGAAAGCGGGGACAAAAAGCAAAGGTCGGACAGTGGGGCGGAGTACAACCACCAAAAGCGTGAAATCGGCCAGCAAGACGAAAAGCCACGCTGAAAGCAGCCACGGTGGACTGACCGGCGGCCGGAAATCCAGCAGCAGATCAGGGAGTACAAAATAGGAACCACCCCACGAGAAAAGACCCTGTGACATGTGTTGCGGGGTTTTTTTTATGCGTTGAGGGCCGCGGCAACACAGCGCAGTCCCTCCAGGGCACCGCAGGAAAGGGAAATGTGGGGCGGAGAGATCTGGGCCTCACGTGGGTTGATGCGGACCACCATGGAACCGCTGCGGCCAAGCTGTTCGCTGGTGTGGCGGATAGTGGGAATGGCGGTTCCCGCGCCGAGTTCAACCACGAGGAGGGGGAGGTTCCGGCAGTCGGTGATGAATTCGTCGAATCGCCGCTCCTGGCGGGCAGTCCGGTCGGAGATCCAGGACCAGTCCCCGAACATCAGGATGTTGGGTCGGGCCACGGCGCCGCAATGTAGGCAGCGGGGTATGTGGCCGGCACGCATGGTGGCGAAATCGACCGGAATTGTCTCACGGTTTTCCCAGATCGCCTGAGAGCAGGGACGGATGCACTGGAGATGGTGGATGGAGCCGTGCACCTCCAGGATTCGCTCCTCCTCGAACCCCGCCTTCTGGAACTGGCCGTCCACGTTGGAGGTAACAACGAACCAGTCAAGACCGAAGCGGCCGATCCACTCCCGTAAGAGGGAGAATCCCGCGTGGGGAACGGTTTCTCGGTAAAGATTCGTGCGATGGCCGTAAAACCCCCAGCCAAAAGCAGGGTCGCACTCAAAGTGGGCCGGATTGGCGGCCTGGACGAAGGAGAGGCCAAGCCGCTCGTACATGGGATAGGCGTTCCAGAACCCCCGGTCACCCCGGAAGTCGGGAAGCCCCGAATCGACTCCCATCCCCGCACCGGCCGTGATGACGAGAGCCCGGGCGTTCTGTACCGCTGCGGCAGCGTGGCGAAACCTCTCCTGAAGATCTGCCATTCTCTCATCTCCACCTTCAATGGCAGGATCAGCGCAGCAGCTCATCTTGCTCCATGATGCGGATTTCCATGAGTTTTTTCGTTGCCGTGTTGCTCCCTTGGGCCGCGGCCTTTTCATACCAGCGAGCCGCCTCGTGCAAATCCCGTTTTACCCCGTCACCTGCATAGTAGAGCCACCCGAGCGCAAGCTGGGCCCTAAGGTCGCCTTGTTCGGCGGCGCGCCTGTACCATTTGACCGCCTCACCCTTGTCTCGAGGTACCTCGTCCCCACTGCTGTACAACCAGCCGAGTGCAACCTGGCCATCCCGGTCGCCCGCTTCGGCCAAGCGCCGGAGACTCGCCACGCGCTGGCTATCGGCGTTGCGGGTGGGCTCTTGGCCTGATGTCACGACGGGTTCGGCTTCAACAGGCGGTACGGCCGTCGCGATTGACGGGTTCTGTTCTCGCGAGCGCCCTTGTGACGCAGCCGACGGGTTCTGTTCCTGCAGGGGCTCCTGGAGCGCAACCGCCGGTTTCTGCTCTAATGGGGGCTCCTGAGCCACCGCTGCCGGTTCCGTTTGCGCTTTGACCAGAAAGCTCAAGAGCTTCGCTATTCTCCGAGCCTCGCTCCGGGTAATGTTTGCATCCGGTTTGCCAAACATCCTCCCCACCAAGGCTCCGGCAGTGTCGGCGCCGAATCTCTGTTTCGTCAGGGGGAGGACTCCCGACTGCACGGCGACGACGATCCGCTCAATCGTGTGGCAGCGGCTGCATTTTTCCGTCATCAGGGTGTACGTTGCCTGCATTTCGGAGGGGAAACCCGACGTATCGACGCTCAAGGTGTCCCCAGCGCCGGTTAGCCTCAGTTGGGCATGGGACAATACGGTGAAGAGAAGACCGAAGGTAAGCGTGATGCAGGCAGTTCTCATTGGTTACTCCTTTAAATCCCCACTCTCACCAAGCGCGGTCTGAGAAGCCGCACGACCTCCTGCGGATCGAGACCGACCAGATATCCTCTCTTGCCACCATTGATGTAAATCTTCGGAAGACCGGGAATCGTCTCCTCCAGGAAAACCGGCATCTCTTTCCTCGTACCGAACGGCGAGGTCCCGCCGACCAGGTAGCCGGAATGCTTCTGGGCCGTCTCAGGTGCGCAGGGAGTCACGGTCCGGGCACCGATTACGCGTGCCAGTTCCTTGGTAGAGACCTGCCGGTCGCCGTGCATGAGAACGATGAACGGATTCTTCCTGTCGTCTTCCATGATGAGCGTCTTTACAATGCAGTGCTCGTCAACCCCGAGTTCGCGGGCGGAGACGGCGGTCCCCCCTTTTTCCTCGTATGCGTACAGATGGTCGGTAAATGCAACCCCAGCAACTCGCAGCGCCCTGACAGCAGGGGTGACGGGACTTTTCTCTTTAGCCATCGTTTAGAACGTCTCCCTTATGATGCCGCGCAGGCTCGTTATTCAGCTGCTTCGACCCCAACCAAGCCGTCAGGAATGGAGTCATTCAGTGCCG
>DATJLB010000168.1:0-2683 GCA_035490915.1 Geobacteraceae bacterium | reverse complement strand
CGACGTCTATGCCGGCGTTATCCGCGAAGTGCGCAGGGAAGCCCGGAATTCAGGCCGGTTCCGGTGATATTTCATGCAACCTTTACCTGTCCGTTGCATCCCCGTAACAATCCGCCTGTATAGTTTCCGGATAACGCCAGGAAAGAGCTTTATCGCCCATGAAAACAGTCCCTCTGTTCGGTTACACGATCAGCTCCGAAGACGCCGAGGCAAACGCCGCGCTCGCCCTCGGTTGGGTAGAGTCCGGCATCTCCGGTCGTTACATGGCAACCGCCAATCCCCATTCGCTCGTGGTCGCCTCCGGAGACGGGCTGTTTCGCAACGCCCTGCAGCAGGCCGATATGCTGACCCCCGACGGGGTGGGGGTCGTCCTTGCCGCCCACCTGCTCGACCTTCCGCTGCCGCGGCGGGTCGTCGGATACGATTTTTTCATCGCCCTGACGAGGGCCTTGGCGGCAAAAGGGGAGGGGAGGGTCTTTTTCCTCGGTTCCTCCGACCGGGTCCTTTCGCTGATCGTCAAACGCCTGAATCGTGAGTTTCCGTCCCTATGCGTGTGCGGCACGTACGCTCCGACCTATGACGCCGCTTTTTCCGACGAGGAAAACGGCGCGATCGTCGAGGCGATCAACGCCGCCCGGCCGGATGTCCTCTGGGTCGGGATGACCGCCCCGAAGCAGGAGAAGTGGCTGTTCGCGCACCGGGACCGTTTGCAAGTGCCGTTTGCCGGTGCGGTCGGGGCGGCATTCGATTTTTATGCCGGCACCTCGACCCGGGCGCCGGCATTTATTCAGGGGATGGGGCTGGAATGGCTCTATCGCTTCATTTGCGAACCGCGCCGCCTCTGGAAGAGAAACCTCGTCTCCACGCCGAGATTCATCGGGATGGTGCTCCGGGAGAAGATGCGCCTCCTGAGGGCGGAGAGCGGCGACTGTTATGCCGTAACCCCCCCCGTCATCCCCGAGGGCCACGTTTCCGACCCGGAATGACACCACGCCCCGCAGTTCCCATGTATCCCTTCCCCCGTCCGAATTGATGCAACTTTTATCAAACTGACCCACTCCTGTAACAATTTTCCTTTACTATAAGCGCTCCGCTACACGCGGCAATCGAATCCTCCGCGACGAAAGGTTTACGAAGTGAAAAGGGCGCTGATTACCGGCATCACGGGCCAGGACGGTTCCTACCTTGCCGAATTGCTGATTTCAAAAGGGTACGAGGTCCACGGGATGATCCGCCGCTCGTCATCCTTCAATACAGGCCGGATCGATCACGTCTACCGCGACCCCCACGAAGAGCAGGTCCGGCTGTTGCTGCACTACGGCGACCTGAACGATGCCAGCTCCATCAACACGCTCCTGCGCACCATCCGGCCGGACGAAATTTACAACCTCGGCGCCCAGAGCCACGTAAGGGTATCCTTCGACGTGCCAGAATACACCGGAGAGATCGATGCCCTCGGCACCGTCAGGATCCTGGAGGGGATTCGCGAAACAGGCCTGAAGACCCGATTCTACCAGGCTTCCTCTTCCGAACTCTTCGGCAAGGTGGTCGAAACGCCCCAGAAGGAAACCACCCCGTTCTACCCCCGTTCCCCCTATGCCTGCGCCAAGGCATACGCCTTCTACATCACCATGAACTACCGTGAAAGCTACGGCATGTATGCCTGCAACGGCATTCTCTTCAACCACGAATCGCCCCGCCGCGGGGAAACCTTCGTCACCCGCAAGATCACCCGCGCCGCCGCCCGGATCAAACTCGGGATGCAGGAGTGTCTCTACCTGGGGAACCTGGAAGCAAGGCGCGACTGGGGCTTCGCCGGGGACTACGTGGAGGCGATGTGGCTGATGCTGCAGCAGGACCAGGCGGAAGACTACGTGATCGCGACCGGTGAGACCTGGTCGGTGCGCACCTTTGCCGAGAAAGTCTTCGAACTGCACGGCATGCCGCTGGAGTGGAGGGGGAGCGGCGTGGCGGAAGAGGGGATCGACCGCGCCAGCGGCAGGGTCGTCGTCCGGATCGACCCGAGGTATTTCAGGCCGGCCGAGGTCGACCTCCTCCTGGGCGACCCGTCCAAGGCCCGGCGTCAACTGGGGTGGGAGCTTAAGACCGGCTTCGACAAGCTGGTGGCGATGATGGCGGACGCAGACCTGGAACTGGCGCTGCGGGAAAGACGGGCCGAGGGATAACGACGCCGGTATTTGCGGACAATTGTCCGAAAGCTTTTGTACGGAGGGGTTGGGTGTGCGCAAGGTTTTGGTGACCGGAGCGGCAGGTTTTATCGGCTTTCACCTCTCCAGGAGGTTGCTCGCGAACGGAGATCGGGTCGTCGGTTTCGATAATGTCAACGACTACTACGACGTAAACCTGAAACTTGCGCGTCTAGGCCAACTTGAGGGCCATCCGCGCTTCCGGTTCATCAGGGGGGAGTTGGCTGATCGGCGGGCGATGGCGCAACTGTTTGCCGAGGAAACGTTCGATTGCGTGGTGAACCTGGCAGCCCAGGCCGGAGTGCGCTACTCGGTGACGAATCCGCACGCTTACATCGACAGCAATGTCGCCGGCTTCCTCAACGTTCTCGAAGGGTGCCGGCACAGCGGTGTAAGACACCTTGTCTTTGCCTCTTCCAGCTCCGTTTATGGCGCCAACACCAGGATGCCTTTTTCCGTTCACCACAATGTGGACC
>DATJLB010000167.1:0-4950 GCA_035490915.1 Geobacteraceae bacterium | reverse complement strand
AAAGAGTGACCGAACCATGCTCGTACGAAACGAATCTCTCCACAGAGCAGTGCGGTTCGAGCAGCGTATCGCAATAGTAAAAACCGTAGGCGTGGAGGAGTTGCTTCGACGCCAACGGATCGGTCTTTACCGTGAAATGGCCTCGCATGGTCCGGACTTTTTCCAGTGTCTCTTCGGAAATTTCCCGCAGCTCGTACGTATCCATGCCGAACGCCCGCGCGTCCCACGGGGTTTTGACGAGGAAGGTTTCATTGCTCATGGGTCGTTCTCCTTACGACGTACAGAGGCCTCTTCTTGGCTTCGTCGAACGTCTTTCCGAGGTAAATGCCGATGATTCCCAGGACGACGATGATGATGCCGCCGATGAAATAAAGGGAGACGATGATGCTGCTCCAGCCCATGACCGGCGAGCCGTAGAGGAGTGCCCGGCACAGCGTGTAGCTGCCGTAGACGAACGAGAAGAAGGCCATGGCGAAGCCGAGTTTGATCGCCAGCCGGAGCGGCTTGTCCGAATAGGCGATGATGATTTCGGCCGCCAGTTTGAAGAGCTTCCGGTAGGTGTAGGTGCTTTTCCCTTCGAAGCGCTCATCGTGGGCGATATCGATGCTGGCGGTGGGAAAGCCCATCCAGTCGACGATGCCGCCGTAAAACCTGAGTGTTTCCCGGAACCGCCGGAAGTTTTCCGCCACCGTATGCGAGACGATGCGGAAATTGCCGACCTGGCCGTCGTACGTGGTGCCGGCGAAATAGTTGAAGACCTTGTAGTACAGCCATGACGTAAACCGCTTGAGGAGCGGGTCCTTGCGCTTGCCGCGCCGGGCAAGCACGACGTCGTAGCCTTCCTGCGCTTTTGCATAGAGGCGGGGAATCTCTTCGGGGCGGTCCTGCAGGTCGCAGTCCATCACCACCAGCCAGTCACCGCGGCAGTGGTCGATCCCCGCGCTGATCCCGTAGTGCTGGCCGAAATTGCGGCTGAACTGGATCCCCTTCACCCGCTTGTCCGCATGCGCCAGTTCCTCGATGATTTCCCACGACCGGTCGCCGCCGCAGTCTTCGACCATGATGATCTCGAAGTCGGGCGTGAGGCTCTCCAGCGAAGCCCTCAGGCGCCGGTAGAGCTCGTGCAGGCAGTTTTCTGCCTTGTAGACGGGGATGACAACGGAAATGTGAGGCATGATAAAAACATAACAGATACTGTTTTGTCGGGCAATTGAAAAGTTGTCCCGTTCTCCGTGAAAAACCGGACATGTTAACCGACCATGGCGGACTCATCCTCCGTCGGCGGGGAACCTGCCGATGTATGCTTCCTTTTCCACGTTCCGCGGTATCGCAGGACGGTCAGCGGAGAAAACCTCCTTTCGCTCCCATGCAGGAGATGATTGTAAAATCGCACGAGAAGTGCTATTAATTAGCAGGCTACCTCACCCGCCCCATTTTTCCGCACCCCGCCGGTCGGGTTTCACTGCATATGGAGTGCCAATGAAAGCACGCATGCCGATAAAGATCTCCCTGCTCCTCGTCGGGCTGCTTCTGGCGGGCTGTGCCAGCGACGCAGCCCTGCGCACGGCCGTTGCCGACCTGGACAGGAACACCCAGGCCGTGAACAACCTGCTGCACGAACAGATGGCGATGATAAAGGAGAAGGCTGCGCCGGGAAAAGTTTCCGACAAGGCAACCCAGGCTGGTCCGTACCTGAACGCGCTGGACGAGAGATGCCGTGACGCGGGGAGGCCCGAGACCAATCAGTTCATGAGTTTCTTCCATTACGCCTTTTCCCCCGGGAAGAATCCCCGCGGGCTTTCCGAGAGCTGTACCTTCTATACCGAACTGAGCGGGAAGTTTGTCGCCCAGATGCTGTACAATGCCGGACGGTATCATGCGGGGAACGGCGACCGGAAACAGGCGGAGGAAGTGCTGCAGAGCCTGCTGAACAGGTTCGCGGCCCCGGCGTACCAGGCGGAGACCATCCAGGCAAAACTGCTGCTGGAAAGTTTCACCGACTGGGACAGTTTTTCCCCCGCGTGGAAGGCGTACGTCCTGGGGGACTATGCTGCGGCGCTCGCCGAGTACAGGGATAACGACGACCCGCAAGCAATGTATAAAGTGGGGACGATGTACGAAAATGGCGAGGGGGTGCCGGCGGACAAGAAACAGGCGCAGGCATGGTACCTCAAGGCTGCCAAGAAGGAGTTTTTCCTGGCCCAGTACCGGATGGGGATGATCTACGCCACCGGTGACGGGGTTCCGAAGGATACGGACACAGCGATGGAATGGTTGACCAGGGCTGCGGCCAGCGGTTACGGCCCGGCCAAGGACGCCTTGAGGGACCTGCGGAAGTAGCTCCGTCGGGCACGTGTGGTGGGGTGCCTCACGTAACCGCGACAACCTGGATGCATCTATGGGTGCCAGAATGATCAGTCAGAAACGTCGGTCACGATTCGCGCGCTTTCTGGGCGCGGCCATCCTCGTCGGGACGATTGCCTCGCAGGCCGGGGGGATGGAGGTGAAAGCGAACTACCTTTACAATCTCTCCGATTTCGACGGGATTGTTCCCTACAACTATGCGCGGGTTTACGCCGACAACTCCTTTGGCGAAGTTTACGTCACGCATGGCGACAGGATCGACATCTTCAACAACAGGGGGATGCAGATTTACGACTTCCTGCTGGACTACCCCGAAGTCAAGGACCTGCTGGTGACGGCGGACGGCGACATGCTCGCCCTCGCGAGCAAGGGGGTCGGAAACGAGATTGTGCGCTGCAACTACCGGGGCGAGCCGCAGGGAGTCGTCACGCTGACCGGCCTTCCGCCGGAGCTCGCCAACGTGAACTACACCACCATGAAGTATCGCAACGGACTCATTCACTTTGCCGCGCTGGCAGCGCGCAAGTTGGTGGTGACCGACCTGAACGGCGCGTTCGTCAGGGGGTACGACCTGGGGGCGCTGCTGACCGGTGGCATGCAGAAAAAGGAGTTCGCGGATGCCATAATAGGAGGGTTCGATGTGGATGTCGAGGGGAACATCGTTGTCTCGCTCCCGATCCTCGGCCTGGTGTTCCGCGTTGCCCCCGACGGTTCGTTCAAACAGATCAGCAGGCGCGGCAGCGGGCCGGGACGGTTCGGGATCCCGGCGGACCTCGCGATCGACAGGTTCGGCAACGTTTTCGTCTGCGACAAGCTCCGAAGCGTGGTGCTGGTCTTCGACAAGACCGGCAGGTTTATCTCCGAGTTCGGCTTTCGCGGCCTCGATCCCGGCAACCTGATCGTTCCCGTCGCCATAACCATCGGCGACGACGATCGCGCCTACGTGGCCCAGTTGATGGCCCGGGGGGTCAATGTCTACAAGCTCGACTACCAGTGATCCACCGCCGGGAATCCCCTGACCCCGCCACCCCTTCCTCCCGTGTGCTGCCCCCCTGGGCGGCCACGTCTCCCTGCTTGAGTGCATTGCCGTAAATTCACGTCTGTCCTGCCCAGATGCTGCTTCGCTGAAGCACGTTCCTGCACACCCCTCCGTCCTTACCTCACAGGCTCCATGATATCAGTCATAAACCGGGAGATTTTTGCCCGGGGTGGCCGGGTCCGATCGGCGGCGCCATGGCCGTGGGTTGTGTCCCGAATAACCTCATGAAATGCCACTGCGCGGGCATCTACGGCGCTGAGGCGAGGGGCGGTGAAATGACCGAGGGTTCGGTGCTTTGACGGCGCAAAGGGGTCGCCAGATGGCGGGATGGCGGAGACCACCGGGTGCGCGGCAAAACATAATTATGCGATTTTACAAGATTATTTGATAAATTCTCGGAATGAGCGTCGTTTGGCACGCCGTGTGCTGTATGGAAATCACGAAGAGGAATCGGCTATCCCGGTCGATCGACGATATTACCAAGAGGCGGCTGGCCCAACGGCTGGCACGACTGACGCCGCAACCGCGGCAAAAAAAACAAGGAGGAAGAAATGAAAGGTATCAAAGTAGCAGTATTCATGGCAGCTTCGGCGTTACTGCTGAGCAGCCCGGCAATGGCCTTCCACACCGGTGGCGTTGCTGACTGTGACGGGTGTCACACCATGCACAACTCGGATGGCAACGTGGCGATGAAGACCACCGGTGGCATCTCCCAGTTCAAAGCCGGCCCTTACCTGCTCCAAGGCTCCACCCCGTCCGAAGCGTGCCTCAACTGCCATGAGTCGACCCCGGGCAGCTACCACATCAGTACCCCGACCGGCACCACTGGCGACGCCGCATCTCCGAACGGCAAAGTCTACCAGTTCACCCCGGGCGGCGACTTCCGCTGGCTGACCAATGGCGGCGCCGGCCACCAAATCAACGCCCCTGCGTTCGGTTACAACCAGGCTGCCGGTACCGCTCCTGGCGGTGGCGCCCAGGCGTATCCGGCCAGCGCCCTCAACTGCTCCAGCTGCCACGATCCGCACGGCAAGTACAGAAGGACTACCGAAACCGCTTCCTATAAAACCTCTGGCGCTCCGATCAAGGCTTCCGGCTCTTACATCACCTCGGTGGCTCCTGCCACTTCCGCAGCCGTCGGCGCCTACCGCATCCTGGGTGGGGCCAACTACCTCGCCAAGTCTGCCGGTGCCGGTGTTACCAACTTCGTTGCCGATCCGCCGGCCGCTATGGCTCCGGGTACCTACAACGTCTCCAACAACGCCACCACCCCTGCTAACCTCCAGGTTGCCAACCAGCGCGTTGTCTACATGTCCGGCATGGCCGAGTGGTGCGCGAACTGCCACGGCGCAATGCACATGGATGCCTACACCACCGGCGCTTCCCTCCAGAGCAACGGCTTCAACGTCCACCCGGCCGGCAACGACGTCAAGCTGACCCAGGCTGGCATCAACAACAACTACAACGCGTATGTCACCTCCGGCAACATGAACGGCGCCCAGGCTAGCTCCTACCTCGACATCGTTCCGTTCGAAACCGGCAGCTCC
>DATJLB010000166.1:0-8082 GCA_035490915.1 Geobacteraceae bacterium | reverse complement strand
GTCGGACGCCTTAAGCCGGATGCGGTTCAACAGTGCATACGCGGGCAACAGCTTTTCAGGCCTGTCCAATGTGTTCGCAAACGAGTCCATGACAAGTCTGGAACATTCGTTAATGAACTCTCCGTAGAGCGTCTCGCGTTTTTGGATCTTCGCGAGAATCAACTCGCGCTTAGTGAGCGTCTTTTGAGTAACCCAGGCAGTCGCGACGGTGGCTGAGCCGCCAACGAGCGACCCGAGCACACCTGCCATTGCACCGACGATTGCAGTATCCATCGCTTATCCTCCCCGATTCAGCTGATACGGTGATCCCGTTGACTACGGCTTCGGCCGGTCCCAAATCCCGGCAGCCAAAGCATTAATCTGGGTGTTTTGCTTTTAGCCATCCTCCCTACCGGTTTGCCGCGAGTGCTCCGCTGATCCGGTCGAGCTCGGCACGGGCCAGACGATATTGCAGCGAAGCCTGCAATTCATCCATCTCCGCTTTTCTGAGTGCGGCAACCGTTTCGGCATGCTTTGCCGCCGTCACGGTCCCGGCCTTGAGGCCGTTTTCGCTGAGCCGCGCATTTTCAGAGCACAGGGAGAGGGCCTCACGGGCAACATCCACCATCTGTTTCGCGCGTTCAAGTTTTCGGTACGCCTTGTCGATGTCGATCCCGATCCGCTTGTCTATCCGTGCCAGGTTTTCTTCAGCCTGTGACTGCTGGGCGGCCCTCTGGCCGATTTCTCCCTTCCGCTTCCCCCAGTCGAAGATGTTCCAGGTCAGCTCCGCGCCGAAGATGCCGACGTTTTTCTCCACAAACGGCGCTCCGTCCTGGTAGCCATGCTTGGCAAAGATCGTCACATCTGGGATGTATTCGTAGCGGGCAGCACGGACCGCGTGGTGCGATTTTTCCACGGTTTCGCGGGCAGCCAGAAGTTCGCCGTTTCTGGCACGCGCCTGATTGTAGGCTTCGTCCTTTCGAAGTTCCGTAAGCTCCGGCAGTCCTGCCCCGCTCACTTCCAGGATGGTATCGCTCGGCAGACCCAACAGGTCGTTCAGCTCCGAGGTCACGTCCGAGATGCAGTTCTCCGCCGCGATGAGCGCCTGCCTGGACTGGAGCAGGTTGGCCTTGGCCGAGATGAGAGCGACATCGAGCACGTTCCCGGCCTTCACCGCATCCTCGGACTCGCGCAGGTTCTCCTGCGCAGCAGTGAGCGAAGCTTCGGCGGCATCTTTTTCTTTGCAAGCGACCAGCAGCGCGTAGTAGAGCTGGTGCACCGCGAGAACCGTCTCGTTTTCAGACTTTGTCAGCTCTGCTTCCACAATGCCGCGATCTGCACGGGCTATCTCATTCGCTTCATGGATCTTGAGAAGCTGCGTTGTCGGCTGGGCAAGGGTCGTTTCGCTGTACAGGACAGTGGATTGACTCTGGCTTAACTTCACATCGTTGCTGGGGAAAGGCCCGCCGCCGACATTTCCCAAACTGCCGGCCGGTATGGTGATGAGCTGTTTGTCCGACAGGGCCACGGCCTTGGTGTTGTTGGAAAGCTGCGGGAAATATTGAGACCGTGCCGACACGATCTTCTGATCACTCTCGGTCACCTTATACCGGGCAATTTTGAGCCCTGTGTTCTGTTTCAAGGCCATTTCGACTGCCTGGGAGAGTGTCAGGGACTGCTTCACCGGCTCTGCCGAGGCCTCCCGTCCCCCCGCAAGAAGAACACATGCAGCGATCGCAACGGCAGCGGCTGCACCGGGTTTGAGCCCCTTCATGGACCGTGACTTGATGACCACGAAGAGGACGGGAATGACCAGAAGCGTAAAGAACATGGAGAAGATGAGGCCAAAGGCTATGACGCTGGCCAGCGGGCTCCAGAGGCTCGACCGGGAAAGGATCATCGGCGTAACTCCCACTGCGGCTGCCATCGTTGTGAGGAAGATGGGGCGCAGCCGCCGTGCGCCGGCGTCCCGCGCCGCCTGCTCCAGAGTTTCCCCCTCGGCGACTCTTTCATTGCAGTAATCGACCAGGATGATCCCGTTTCGAACCACGATGCCGCACAGGCTGATGAGCCCCATGAATGCGGTGAACCCGAAGGGGTTGTGGGTGATGACGAGCCCGAGAATCGCCCCTAAGAGGGTGAGCGGAATGGAGGCCATGACCACGAGCGGCTCGGAAATGTTCCTGAACTGCACCAGCAGGACCAGGAAGATTGCCACAAGGCTGATGCCGAGAGCGACGAGCATCTGCGGGAAGGTCTCGTCCTGGTTGTCTTTTTCGCCGCCGTAGTAAATCCGGTAGCCTGTCGGCAGCTCCAGGGCCTTGATCTGCGGCATCGCCTTCTCCAGGATCTTTGAGGCGTAGAACCCCGGCTTCGGGAAGGCCCGGATCGTCAGGGTGTGCACGCCGTTTCTGCGGACGATCCTGCTGGTCTGCCATTCGGGCGCCAGGGTGGCGACGGCGCGGAGCGGGACCCTGGCACGGGTCAGCTCCGAGTTGAGATAGGCATTCCCGATATCCGAGAAGGATGAGCGTGAGGCCTGGTCGAGCCGCAGCTTGATGCTGACGGCCCGGTCCCCTTCCCAGAAGGTGCTGACCGCGGCACCGTCGAATGCGCCGGAGAGGGTCTGCGACACCGATGCGTCGGTTAAACCGAGACGGTTGGCCAGTTCGTCGTTGACCTTCACGTCCACCATGTACGAGTCGTTGAAGTAGTCCCGGAAGACGTACTGGACATTCGATACGCTCTCCAGGATCCCCTGCACCTTTTCCCCCAGCTGCTTCAGTTCCGTAACATCGTCACCAGAAATCCGCACTTCGATGGGGGCCTCCATCTGTGCACCCTGCTGGAGTTCCTTGACGATCACCATCGCCTCTGGAGCCACCGCCGCCAGGGCCGGACGGAGCTCCTTCACGAGCCGGGTCGTATCCTTCACCGAATCGGTGTTGACGATGAACTGCCCGTAGGCGCCGTCGGGCTGCTGCGGGTTGACGTTGTAGTAGAACCTCGGGGAGCTCTGGCCGACGAAGGTGGCGTAGTGGGCGACACCTTTGCTGGCGGCGAGCGCTTTCTCGATCCGCCCCATGACTGCGTCCGTCGCCTCGATCCGCGTCCCCTGCGGCATCCAGACATCAATCACGAACTGGTTGCGCTCGGCGGAAGGGAAGAACTGCTGCGGCACGAATGCGAAGAGCGTAACCCCGAAGGCGAAGGCACACCCCCCGAGGGTGAAGGCGAGCCACTTCCGTTTCATGAAGATGCCGATCCAGACCCCGTATTTATCCTGGAGCCGGTCCAGCAGGCTCTTCTTCTCCTTGCCGTGGTTGTCCGCGGCGTCGTGGTCATGGAGCCCCTTCTTGATGAAGGTTCTGCAGAGGAGCGGAGTTAGCATCGTCGCCACGATGAAGGAGACCGCCAGTGCGATCGCCACCGTGATCGGGAGCGCCATGATGAACTCGCCGACGGAGCCTGTGATTATCAGCAGCGGCAGGAAAGAAGCGATGATGGTAATGGTCGCGGTGAGGACCGGCACCAGGACCTCGCTGGCGCACCTCCAGGCAGCCTCCGTTTTCGGCACCTTGTGGTCCAGGAGTTCCACGTAGTTGTCGGCGATGACGATGGCGTCGTCCACCACGATCCCGAGGACCATGATGAGCCCTGCGATGGAGACCTGGTGCAGGGCGATGCCGAAGGCGTTCATGACGCCAAGGGTGCCGCACAGGGTGACCGGTATGGCAAGAGCGGCTATGAGAGCGACCCGCAGGGGGAGAAGCACAATGGTCACCAGGACGACCGAAACGATGGCGAGCAGGAACTCGTGGCTGAGCTTCTCGGTCCGCTCCTTTACGACCTCCGGCTGGTTCGCGACGAGGTCCAGCTTGACGTCGGGGGGGAGGAGCACCTTGAGGCGCTGGAAGACCTTGTCCAACTGCTCGCCGAGCTCGACGATGTTCTTCCCCTTCTGCATCTCCACGGAGAGGAGGAGACAGGGGTCGCCGTCATAGCGGACCATGAAGGTCGGGTCCTGATACCGGCGCTCGACGTTGGCGAAATCCTTGATGTATACCGGGTGACCATCCTTGGAGACGTCCACGAGCACGTTGCGGATCTCGCCTTCGGTATTGAATATCCCGGTGGTCCTCATAGGGATCTTCGACCGCTCGGCTTCGAAATACCCCCCGCTCTGGATGGCATTTCGGTCTTTCAGGGCATTCACTATCTGGCGCGGATCGGCGAAATACTGCGAGACCCGTTCCAGGCTACCGGTGATCCGGATCTCTTCCGATTGATTGCCGTACGTCACCAGTTTCCCGACATCTCGGACAGTCCGCATCTCATCGTGAATCTTGTCCGCGAAATCCCGCAGCTCGCGGTAGCCGTACCTTTTGCCGTGGACCGCGACCAGCATCGCGACCGTGTCGCCGAAATCGGAATCGACCACCGGCCCCATCACCCCTGCAGGGAGTTCCGTACTGCGGACCAGGTTCATCTCATGGCGAAGTTTCGCCCAGAACTGGTCGGAATTCTTGACGTTGTCTTCAAGTTCGACGTTGATAATGACGACGCCAGGGCGGCTGGTCGAATAGGTCTTCTCCTTGCGCACTTCGGGGAACTTGAAGATGTGCTTTTCAAGGGTCTTCGTTACCTGTTTTTCCACCTGCTCCGAGGTCGCGCCCGGATACATGGCAACCACGAGTCCTGTCCTGATCGTGATTGTCGGATCTTCCGTGCGCTGCATTTTCAGAAAGGCATAAATGCCGATCATGACTATCATTGCCGTCAGTATGAGAGTGACGGGGGGATACCGAAGCGAAAACTTTATCGGAGTCATACTGTCTGTTCCTCTCGCGGTTACCGGTTTATTTCCGGGCTGTCTGTTCTGTTGCCGATACGACTTGGCCGTTTCTGAGCTTTGTCTGTCCGGCCAGGACGATCAGTTCATTGCCTTCAAGTCCGCTTGTTATCTCGACGTCCTTATTGATAGTCGCTCCGATTTCCACGCGTTTGGTGTAGACGCGCTTCTGGTCGGGGTAGTAGACGTATACCTGCGTTGCCCCTTGCGGGTCGCGTATCACCGCATCCCCCGGGAGCGTCACCATGGATACCGTCCGGTCACCACGTATGGTTGCTTCCGCCACCATCCCCACCCGCAACAGGTGCTCGGGATTCGCCACCGAAATCCTGGCCATGTAGGTTCGGGTGTTGGGGTCTGCGGAAACGTTGATGATGCGAACCGTTCCCTGGAACGACTTGCCGGACAGGGCGGGGACGGTGATATCGGCTTTCTGTCCGAGCTTCACGAGGTTTATGTCGGTTTCCGGCACGCCGACGTTGACTTCCACAGGGTCCATCTGGACGATCTCGAAGACGGGGCGCCCCGGAGAGGCGGTATCGCCGACCTCTATCGCCCTTTTAGCGATATAGCCGCTGGTAGGGGCACGCAGGGTCGCATCGGATAGAGCTTTCCTGGCAATGTCAAGATGTGCGGCAGCCTGGTTGTACGACGCCTTCGCCAGGTCCTTGTCTTCCCTCTGCCCTCCGGCCTTTGCCTGCTCATAATCCTGCTTTGCGTGCTCGTATGCCGCCTTGTATTTCTGGAAGTCGTTGGGCGCCAGACTTTTCGAGTCGTACAGCATCTTCATGCGTCTATACTCGTCCTCAGCCCGTTCATAGGCGATGCGGGCCTGCTCCAGAAGCTCCGGCCTTGCCGAATGCAACGCCTTTTCCAGAGCCGCTTGGGCGCTGGCCGCCTGTGCTGCGGCTCCTTTGACGGAGAGGTTGAAGTCGGTGGGGTCTATCCGGGCAAGGACCTCCCCCTTTCTCACGTATTCTCCCTCCCGCGGCCCAACGAACACCACTTTGCCGGAAACGAGAAAGCAGACACTCGCGGGTGAGTTCGGCGTAGAAACAGTACCGCTCACCGATACGGTTTCCCGCTCCTGAACCTTTCGGACCCCGCCGACAACCACGGGAACAGCATCGCTGGATTCCTTCTTCTGCGGCTCTCCTGTGCAGGCGGTCAACGAGGCTCCCAGCAGTGAAAGGCATACGGCCTTCATAACGGATGTGAGATTACATTTCATTATCGATACTCCTTTTCTTGAAATACTATCTGCGTCAACTATTGTTTACGGCAACGGGGGGCTCCGCCCTACTCATTCGGTTTTCCTGCCCGCAAAAGCTATCAGCGCGGTGAGGAACCAGACGACGGCAAAGAATGCGACTACGACTCCCATTTTGCCCCTCCTCTTACTAAAAACTGCGAGCCATCTCCAAAAGCCGGTATCGAGCCTCTTCGTGCTCCTCGCTCGAGACCCGTTCCGGGTCGTCCCCGTCAAGGAGCACCGTTTCCTGATCCGCCACCCCCAGGGAATTGAGCACCGATCTCAGGTATGCAACACTCTGGTCCTGCTTGCGGCCGAAGGTGAAAGATGGGCATGCATGCAGATGCAGGGATTTCCTCCCCAGGCCAGCAAGCATCCCTTCCGCGCCGGCCGGCGTCAGCCGGTAGGTACGGTCTGGAACGCAGATGGCGTCGATGTATATCTTGAACTCAGCCGGGAACCAGAGATTTAGGCTGTGGGTAACGAAGAGATACTTGTCGCAGCGCTTGAACTGGTCGGCGAGACGCCAGATCCGGATCATCTTGCGCCGCTCTTCTTCCGACAGGAGGCCATAATCCTCGCCCCGCTCGATCCGTCCCAAAGCGTTGAGCACGTCCTGATCCACGCGCTGAATGCTGTCGCGGTACAGGTCGATAGCCTGCACCTCGTCCTTCGGATTCCAGCGCAGGTATTCCTCCAGGAACTCATAGCCGAGCGACAGGGTACGAGATCTATTCTGCGGTCTTACATTGCAGGTGACATACAGCAGGTTGCCCATGACGTTCTCCCTTGGCATTAGGTTCTTGTCCTTTTCTTAGCCATAAGCGTGCCAGCCCCTGCAACAACGTAATTTCAGATAGTTACAAAATCGGCCTCAGACAAATTACAGACTGCTGTAATATCCATTGCAGAATACTGTAAAATGTGGCAATTTAGCAGTATGTTGTAATTTACCCGACGGGACGGTTGAAGCAGGTGAGAATGAAACAGAAGAAAAGGCCATCCAGCAAGGATAGAGAGGTTAGGTCATGGACAGTCGCAGTGAATTCATCAGGGGAATAACGCTCAGGATCTGCAGCAGTCTGGATATCAAGGAATCGTTGCGCAGTGCCTTTGAATACTTAAGAGAGTACGTTCCGCTCGACGTGTTGACGCTTTTCATCATCGACGAACGGTTGGGCGCCATCCGGCGCATCGCTCAAGCCTCTGGAAGCAGTGTAGTCCCTCCCGATGAAATCATCCCGTTGCCGGAAGGGATGCCGGAGAAGATTGCTGCACGGAATTTTTCAACGCCGTTCATCGTGGACGCGGAAGAGGACCAGATTTTCAGCATATTAGGGCCGCTGGCAAAAGTTGAGGGGAATACCGACCTGATCGTACCGTTACGCATGCAGGGTGTGCTGCTTGGCGGGCTTACCCTGCGCGTCGGCGGAGAAGGAAGGTACAGCGAGGAGCAGGTTGAACTTCTCGGCGCCATTGAAAAGCCTTTCGCGATTGCGCTTGCAAATGCACTTGCCCATGAAGACGTGCTCCGCTACCAGGCCATACTGCTGGACGACAAGCACTTCCTGAACCGCGAGTTGAACCGTCACTCTTCCGATGAGATCATCGGCGCCAATACCGGCTTGCGCAACGTAATGGAGATGGTGCGCCAGGTGGCTCCGCTCAACAACACGGTGCTCATCCTAGGGGAGACCGGGACCGGCAAGGAGATGATCGCCAACGCGATCCACTTATCCTCGCCGCGCAAGGACGGCCCGTTCATAAAAGTGAACTGCGGAGCACTGCCGGAGAACTTGATCGACAGCGAGCTGTTCGGCCATGAGAGGGGGGCGTTTACCGGAGCGGTGGCCGAGAGCAGGGGGCGATTCGAGCGGGCCGACGGAGGGACTATTTTCCTTGATGAGATCGGAGAGCTTCCGTCGACCGCGCAGGTACGCCTCCTGCGGGTACTGCAGAATCACGAGGTGGAAAGGGTTGGCGGAAAAAGCCCGATCCC
>DATJLB010000165.1:0-13503 GCA_035490915.1 Geobacteraceae bacterium | reverse complement strand
AGGTGGAAGCCTGCGCCGCGGGGCTCGGCGCCGAAGAGCTGAAAGCCTTCCGGAGCAAACGAATGGTGGGAGACGTGATCAAGTCAGCCATCTTCATCTTCTTCATCACTTTCATCTACAAAGCGCCTCAGGATCGGTTCATCATCAGCATCCTCTATTTTTCCTTCATCCTCACCTTCCTCAGCTATTTCCAGTGTTACAACTTTGCGGCCAAGCGCCTCATGAAAGAGAAGAGCTGATCCTCTCAAGGCCAAAAAAAATTGGATAGAAAAATTTTGCCAACCGGGCGCGAGGAAGATCGTTGCCTGCCCGCAGAAGCTTCGCTGAGGCATAGCAGGCCTACTCCGCCGAAGCAGCCGCTTTGGCTGCGAAGGCCGGGCGCTACGTCGAAGCGGGGCTTCGAGGACACGGCGGCGAGATGGTCGGAAGACCGCGCCCGCCGAAAAACTCCTCCATCCCCGCCAACACCTCCTCCCCGCTCCCCTTGACCACCGGTGCGGCGGGAAGCGACCTGAGGAAAGACTTTCCGTAATTCTTCGACAGCACCCTGCTGTCGAGGATCAGGACTGCCCCCCGATCGTCCCTGCTCCTGATCAGTCTGCCGAACCCCTGCTTGAACTTGATCACCGCCTGGGGAACGGTGTATTCCATGAACGGGTCACCGCCGGCCGCCGCGATGTGTTCGGCCCGTGCCTCCAGGATCGGTTCGGTCGGGACCCGGAACGGCAGACGTGCGATCACCACCAGTTCCAGTGCCTTCCCCTGAACGTCCACCCCTTCCCAGAACGAGTCGGTGCCGAACAGCACGGCATTCTTTTCCTTCCGGAAGCGGGAGAGGAGGAGATGGCGGTTCATCTCCCCCTGTCGCAGCGGCGTGAGGCCGAGTCGGGTCAGTTCTCCGGCGAGGCGACTGTGAACCCGTCCCAGCAGTTCGTACGATGTGAACAGGACAAACGCCCTTCCCTGGGAGATGGCAAGCCCCTTGAGGAGCAGATCGGAGAGGGCGGGCTCGAAGCCGGCTGCAGCAGGCTCGGGCAGGTCGGCGGGAATGCCGACGAAGGCCTGGTGTGCATAGTCGAACGGCGATGCGAGGAGGAGTTCGGTCACCCGTACCCGCGGCAGGAGGGATATCCCGGTCCGTCTTTCCAGGTAGTCGAAGCGTTCACCTACCGCCAGGGTGGCGGAGGTGAGCACGACGGTCTTGAACTTTTCAAGAAGGGCCGACTTGATCGATTCCGCTACTTCCAGGGGGGAGGAGCAGAGCTTCACCGCCATCCCTTTGCCGGTCTTCCGCACTTCAAACCAGTGGCAGAACCCCTCTTCTCGGGCAACGAAGAAGAGGAGGCCCTCTACCGCCCCCTCCAGCCGCCCCCTCATTCCCTTCAGGTCTACCAGGCTTCCCGACAGTTTCTCCTGAACTTTCTCCGGCAGTTTGCCGCAGGCCTTGAGGAAGGCGGTGAGGGCGCCGGCGTAGTCGGCCAGTTCCCGGGTCAGGAGCCGGACTCGTTCGTCCACTTCAAGCCAGAAGGGGGTGGCATAGGTGGCGGGGGTGAGCCGGAGCTTCTGCTCTCCGTGGGGTTCCCGTCCTCTTTTCAGGTGGGTGATGAGCGCCAACCCGATGGCATCCATGGTGCGGCTGATGGTCTCGGCGAGCGCTGTCCTCCGGGGGATCAGCTTTCCCTCCAGGATGCCGGCGGCTTCCATATAGATGTCGTCGAGGTCTTCCGGTACCTCCCGTGAGAGTTGGGAGGAAAGTTGGGGGAGAAGTCCCCGCTGGACCTTTTTCGGGTGCTGGAGCCTGCCGATTATGCGCAGAAGCCCCTGGCGGGAGGTCTGGCTGGAGAGATGGCCGGTTGCCACATCCTCCAGATGGTGCCCTTCGTCGAAGATCAGCCGCTCGAAGGGGGGAAGTATTGCCATGGAGCCGTAGCCGGTTTCCTGGCGCACCGCCACATCGGCCATCAGGAGGGCATGGTTGACTACCAAGATGTCTGCCCCGGCTGCCTCCCGGCGGGCCGTATAGAAAAAGCAGGTGGTGTAGTGGATACATTTGACCCGGTTGCACTGGTCTGCCTCGCAGCACACTTCTTCCCAGATCTCGTCCCGCGGGATGAAGGAGAGGTCGCCGCGGCAGCCGTCGGAGCTCTTTTTGCTCCATTCGATGATCGCCTCCAGCTCGGCCGTTTCGTCCTTGAAAAGGGCCGGCTCGGTTTCGACGGCAGCCAGCTTCCGTTTGCAGAGGTAGTTCCCTCGCCCCTTGACCAGCACCGCCCTGAACTCGTGGCCGCAGTGTTTCCGGAGAAACGGGATGTCCTTTTTGGTCAGCTGCTCCTGGAGGTTGATGGTGTTGGTGGAGATGACCACCCGTTCCTTGTTCCGGGTCGCCCAGAGGATGGCGGGGAGGAGGTACGCGAGGGATTTGCCGGTACCGGTTCCGGCTTCGATAACCGCTACCCGCTCTTCGTTGAATGCCTCGGCGACGGCGAACGCCATCCGGGTCTGCTCTTCCCGGTGCTCGTACCCCTTGAGGTTGGCGGCGAGAACGCCGTCGGGGGCGTACCAGCGCTCGATTTCGGGGAAAGAGAGGTGCTCGGTGGTGATCCGGGCAAAGGGGGTGACCGCCTGATAGCAGCGGGAGGCGTCATTATTAATGATGTAGAAGCCGACCCCCTGGTTCCCCAGGATGCCGGCGATCTCGATATCGGGCTGTGAGGGGGTAAGATTCCCGGAGGGGTGGTTGTGGACCACCACGTCGCCGAACGCTGCCGCCACCAGGATTGCCGCCACTGCGTCCCGGTTCCCCCGGGCGAGCGGCTCAACTTCCACGACCAGCTTTGCTTCGTCGGTGCGGCCGAGGAAAAAGACCTCGTTGCCGCCGGTCTCTGCGATTGCCTCCCGCATTTGGAGGAGGGCTTTTTCGGAAAAATAGCGGTTCATCTCTTTCGAAGATACTATCTTTGCCGGAGCGATTTCAATAAGAAAAGGGGGGCCTGTTCGGCCCCCCTTTCAGAAAATCACAGCATCCGGTTACTTCTTGTGGCAGTCACCGCACTTGGTCGGCCCTTTGCCCATATCCGTGTGGCACCCCTTGCACAGCTTGTGGGCTGCGTCTTTGCCGAACCCCTCGATCTTGCCGCCGGCATCGGTTGCGTGGCACTTCTTGCAGTCTTTCAGCAGGTCCTGATGCATCTTGTGGTTGAAGGTGACGTCCCCCATTTTCGCCGGGAAGGTCATGGTGTCGGCTGCCAGGGCGATCCCGGCGGTGAAGAGGGTGAGGGCTGCTGCTGCGATGATTCTTTTCATGTTCTGCTCCTTTCGCTTTTTGGGTTATTTATGTAACCGGTTGTGATAAAAATACCAGGTCATTGCCACTCTCGCAACCGACATCTAGCGAAATTCGACCCGATGTCGGGTCGGTTTTTCTTGGCGACGAACTTAAAAAAATACGTGAAAACGTGAGTTTAGCTGTTATAATATCTAAATGGAAAATTTAATTGAAAAAACAGAAAAATTTCCATACCAGGTCGTTGCCATCGACGGTGCAAAGTTAAAGTCGATCCGGGAATCAAAAAAACTGACCCAACTCTACGTGGCAAGCGTGGTCGGGGTGACTACCGATACCATCTCCCGATGGGAGAACAATCGTTATCCGTCCATCAGGCGGGACAATGCGGAAAAGCTCGCTGCTGCCCTGGAAATTGAGTTGGCGGAGATCCTCCGGCGGGAAGAAGCGGAAGAACCCGTAGCGGAAGTGCCTCTCCCCGCCGGGGGGCTCGGGCGCCGCCGCGCCTGGCTCATCATTCTTGCCGCAACAGTGCTTGTCGTGGTGGCGGCCGTTTTTCTTTCCAGGCAGATGTTTCCTTCCTCCATGGCCGAACGGTGGCTTCCCCGGTTCGGGGCGCCCGGTGCGGTCATCCCCGTGCAGATCAGGATCACCCGGAGGGATGCTGCTTCAGGCACCGGGCTTATCGTCAAGGAACGGCTTCCAGCGAGGTGGCGGCTGGTGAACTCTGCTCCTCCTGCAGCGCCCGGCCAAAGCGGCACCGATGAGGTGAAGTGGTTCATTCCACCGGGCAGTGGCCAGGCCACCATCTCGTATACCGTCCAGGTTCCTCCGACCGCAGAGCTTAAAACGACAGCCTCGTTTTCCGGGGAGGTGGTCCTTCATGGCGGAGGCATTAGTCGAAGAGGGGCTTGCGGCGGCGACAACTCCGTGACCGTGGCCGGGGTGCATTGGGCAGATCGGAACGGCGACGGCCGTATCAGTGATGAGGAGATTATCCCTGCCTACTACCTGACCGAGGAAATGAGGGGACTGGGGCTCGACTGGAAAACCATTGAGGCGATCTGGAGCGGCAAAGGATATCGCTGGAACCCCGGCACCAGGGATTTCGAGGTGATCAAGTGACGGCGGCCAATGTTTGCCATCATCGACCAAACATGCTATATATCATCACTTGTGTCTTACTTCCTGAAGGTCTGGTAAACTTCATATCATGCACAGAGAAATCCTGAAAAAGGTGCGGCGGATCGTCGTCAAGATCGGAAGCCGGGTCCTCACCCTCGACAAAAACGGCCTCGACCGCGATTTTATGAAACAGCTTGCCGCCCAGATCGCCCGGCTCAAGGAGGAGGGGCGCGAGGTGATCATCGTTTCGTCCGGGGCCGTAGCGGCGGGCCGGAAAGAACTGGGGATCGCCGGAAGGCCGAAGACCATTCCCCAGAAGCAGGCGGCTGCAGCCATCGGACAATCCCGGCTGATGTGGGCTTACGAAGAGGCCTTTTCCACCCACAACCACAGGGTGGCCCAGATCCTTCTTACCCGCGAAGATCTCTCCGACCGGCTCCGCTTTCTCAACGCCCGCTCGACCATCGAGACGCTCCTTGCCTGTGGCGTCATTCCGATTATCAACGAAAACGACACTGTCGCGGTGGACGAAATCAAGTTCGGCGACAACGACAACCTGTCGGCTCTGGTCACCAACCTGACCGAGGCGGAGGTTCTGGTCATCCTTACCGACATCGACGGTTTCTACGACGCAGATCCCCGAATCCACAAGGATGCAAGGCTCATCCCCTTGGTGGAGAGCATCACGAGAAAGGTGGAGCAGGCGGCTGGTGGCTCGGGATCGACGGTCGGCACGGGGGGGATGGCAACCAAGCTTGCTGCGGCGAAAAAAGCGGCGAAGTTCGGTGTTCCGACCCTGATGGTGAACGGAAAGAAGCCGGGGATCATCGACCGGTCCATGAAAGGGGAAGAGGAGGGGACCCTCTTCCTTGCCGCCCGGCAGAGCCTTACGAGCCGCAAGCACTGGATTGCCTTTACCCTTCGTCCCAAGGGGCGGGTGGTTGTGGATGACGGCGCCGTGACCGTCCTGTCCCAGCATGGGAGAAGTCTCCTCCCATCCGGCATCGTCCAAGTGGAGGGGGAGTTCGACCGTGGTGATTGCATTAGGGTCTGCGGGCCCGACGAGTCGGAATTTGCCCGGGGGATCGCCGCATACTCCCATGCCGAGGTGGCAAAACTCCTCGGCCACAAGAGCGGAGAGATCGAGACGATGCTGGGCTATAAATACGGCGACGAGATCATCCACCGTGACAACCTCGTTGTTCTTTAGGAGATAAGTAACGATGACCATTGCCGAAAAAATCCGTAAGATCGCGGAAGATTCCCGCCAGGCGTCTTTTGCCATGGCCCGGCTTTCATCCGGGGTCAAGAACGACCTCCTGCTGAACATGGCCACGGCCCTGATCAATAACGCCCCGCACTTGATCGAGGAGAACCGGAAGGACCTTGAGGCGGGGGCGAAGAAGGGGCTTTCCGTCGCCATGCTCGACCGGCTGATGCTCGACGAGGCACGGGTGAAGGGGATGGCCGACGGACTGCGCGAGGTGGCGGCTCTTCCCGACCCGGTGGGTGAGGTGACCAGGATGTGGCGGCGCCCGAACGGCCTGACGGTAGGGAAGATGCGGATACCCCTCGGTGTGATCGGCATCATCTACGAGGCGCGCCCCAACGTAACCGCCGACGCCGCGGCGCTCTGTCTGAAGAGCGGCAACGCGGTGATCCTCCGGGGGGGGTCAGAAGCGATCTACTCCAACGTGGCGATCGCCCGGATCCTCCAGGACGAGATGGCAAAGGCCGGCATCCCGGTCGCGGCCCTGACGGTGGTGCCTTTCGTGGAGCGGGAAGGGGTGCTGGAGCTCCTGAAGCAGGAGGATATGGTCGATCTGATCATCCCCCGAGGCGGCGAGAGTCTGATCCGCTTCGTGGTGGAGCACTCCAAGATCCCTGTCATCAAGCACTACAAGGGGGTCTGTCACGTCTTTGTCGACTGTTCGGCCGACTTCGGGATGGCGGAGCGGATCATCGTCAACGCCAAGACCCAGCGCCCCGGGGTCTGCAATGCCCTGGAGACCCTCCTGATCCACAAGGACGTGGCGGAAACCTTTATCCCCCGCATTGCCGAGGCACTCGGCACGCTGAACGTGGAGCTGCGAGGGGACGAGACCTTCCGTCAGTTCGCCCCCGGCGCGAAGGAGGCCACCGACGAGGACTGGGCGGCCGAATACCTGGAGCTGATCCTTGCCTGCCGGGTGGTGGACGGGCTGGACGAGGCGATCGCCCACATCAACCGGTACGGCTCGCTCCACACGGAGGCGATCATAACCTCCGATTACGGCAACGCCCAGCGTTTCATTCGGGAGGTGAATTCGAGCACCGTCCTGGTCAACGCCTCCACCCGCTTTGCCGATGGCAATCAGCTCGGCCTTGGCGCCGAGATCGGGATCTCCACCACGAAGCTCCACTCCTTCGGGCCGATGGGGCTGGAGGACCTGACGACCACGAAGTTCATCGTCTACGGCGACGGCCAGGTACGGCAGTGAATGGTGAATAGTGAACGGTGAAGGGTAAACAATGAAAGTCGGGATTTTCGGCGGCACCTTCAATCCGGTCCACATCGCCCATCTCCGCATTGCGGAAGAGGTGAGGGACCGCTTCGAACTGGCGGAGGTGGTGTTCGTCCCGGCGGCGGCCCCCCCCCACAAGACGCTGGCGTGGGATCTCCCCTTTGCGAGCCGCTACGAGATGGTACGGCGCGCCATCGCCGACAATCCATCGTTTTCCCTGTCGGACATCGAGGAGAGGCGGGGCGGGAAGTCCTACTCCATCGATACCTTGCGCACCTTCCGGCAGGAACGCCCGAACGACGAGTTTTTCTTCATCATCGGCAGCGATTCATTCCTGGACTTCGGCTCATGGCGGGATTACGGGGGGTTTTTCGACTACTGCAACATCGTGGTGGTGGAGCGTCCCGGGGCGGTCGTTGCCTCGCTCGACACGGCCCTGCCGGTTGCCATCGCCTCCGAGTTCTGCTATTATGGCGCGGAAAAACGGTTTGCCCACCGCTCTGGCTATTCGGTCTACTACCTGGAGGGGGTCCCCCTCGATATCTCGTCAAGCGCAATTCGCGAGTTGGCACGTCTCGGCCGCTCCATCAGGTACCTGGTGCCGGAGGCGGTCGCACATTACATAAAGGAAGAGGGGTTATACGCGCATGCGCGATAAGATCAAACTGACAGCGCAGGAGAGGGCCATCAGATGCGCCGCCCTGGCGCTGGACAAAAAAGCGCTGGAGGTCAGGGTCCTGGAGATCGGGCGGCTATCCAGTATCGCCGACTACCTGGTGCTGGCGTCGGGGCGCTCGGACAAACAGACCCAGGCCATCGCCGATTCCATCCGGCAGGGGCTCAAGAAATTCGGCAAGGCGCTCGACATCGAAGGAGTGAAAGAGGGGAACTGGATCGTCATCGACTATGGCGATGTCATCGTTCACATCTTCACGGAGGAGATGCGCCGCTACTACAGCCTGGACGAGCTCTGGAGCGCCGCTCCCGAGGTGGAAATACCCGCCGAGTACCGCTGGGAAGGGAAGGAGCCGTGAAGATCAGGCTCCTCTGGGTCGGCAAGACTCAAGAGGAATGGGTTCGGCGGGGGGTAGAGGAGTACGCCGCCAGGATCAGGCGTTACGCGCCGCTGGAGATCGGCGAGGTGAAGGAAGAAAAAGGGGCGCAGGCGGAGGCCGGACGCGAGGCGGAGTGCGCGAGGCTTTTGAAGGCGGTGCCGAAGAATGCCCGGCTCATCCTGCTCGACGAACGGGGCGAGGAGCTGTCCTCTCGTCAATTTGCCGCTTTCCTCGGCAGCGAGCGGGATCGCGGCGCCAGTGACCTGGCATTCGCAGTCGGTGGCGCCTACGGCTTCTCCGATGTCTTCCGCGCCCGGGCCGCCCGGACGCTTGCCCTTTCCCGGATGACCTTCACCCACCAGATGGTCCGCGTTTTTCTTCTGGAACAGATCTACCGCGGGTTCACGATTCTCAACAACGAACCGTACCATCATTGAAATACCGTGAGATGTGAGACGTAAGAAGTGAGACATAGGTTCTTGACGTCTCACATCTCACGTCTTGCGTCTTACTTTTTGGAGGAGCCATGCCGAAACACCCTCTTCTGCTGATGATCCTGGACGGCTGGGGTCTCAACCCGAACCCGGAGCATAACGCCATAGCCCAGGCGAAGACCCCGAACATGACGCGCCTCTGTACTGACTACCCCTGCACCGACATCGGCACTTCGGGCATGTCGGTCGGGCTTCCCGAGGGGCAGATGGGGAACTCGGAGGTAGGGCACCTCAACATCGGCGCAGGACGGATCGTCTACCAGGACCTGACCCGGATCAGCAAGGCGATCGTGGACGGCGACTTCTTTAAAAACCCCGTCCTCCTCGACTGCATTGCCAGGACCAAGGCCGCAGGCGGCCGGCTTCACCTGGCCGGGCTCCTCTCCGACGGCGGGGTGCACTCCCACAACACCCACCTCTACGCTCTCCTGGAAATGGCCCGGCGCGAAGGGGTCCGGGAGGTCTTTGTCCACTGTCTCCTGGATGGGCGCGACACCCCTCCCAAGAGCGGTGCGGACTACCTTGTCCAACTGGAGGCGGAGATCGACCGGATCGGCGCCGGGCGGATCGCCACGGTGATCGGCCGCTATTATGCCATGGACCGGGACAACCGGTGGGAGCGGGTGGAAAAGGCCTATAATGCCATGGTCTGTGGCGAGGGGGAGCTGTTTCCCTCCGCTGCACTCGCGATCGAGAAGAGCTACCTGGACGGCGTCACCGACGAGTTCGTGGTGCCTTCGGTCATCGTCAGCGGCGGGAAGCCGGTCGGCCGGGTGCAAGACGGCGACGGCTTCATCTTCTTCAACTTCCGCTCCGACCGTGCCCGGGAGATCACCCGCACCTTCACCGACCCGGCCTTCACCGGTTTCACCCGCGCGGTCCGGCCGCAGCTCGCCTCGTACGTCTGCATGACTACCTACGACGAGACCTTCGGCCTGCCGGTGGCGTTCGGACCCGATACGCTGACCAACATCCTGGGGGAGGTGGTGAGCCGGGCGGGGCTTACCCAGCTCCGGATCGCCGAAACCGAGAAATACGCCCACGTTACCTTCTTCTTCAACGGCGGGAGCGAGGTCCCCTTTTCCAACGAGGAGCGGGTGCTGATCCCCTCGCCGAAGGATGTGCCGACCTACGACCTGAAGCCGGAGATGAGCGTCTTTGCCGTCACGGAGGAGCTCTTGAAGAGGCTTGACGCGGGTAACTCCGATCTTGTCGTGCTCAATTTTGCCAACGCGGACATGGTGGGTCACACCGGCGTCATGGCGTCGGCGGTGCGGGCCATCGAGGCCGTGGACGCCTGCGTCGGGATGCTGGTGGAGAAGGCGCGCGCCAAGGGGGGACGGGTGATCATCACCGCCGATCACGGCAACGCCGAGACGATGGTGGACGAAAACGGCGGTCCCCACACCGCCCATACCACCGACCGGGTCCCGCTGATTCTCGTGGACGACACCCGCATAGGGGCGCGGCTCCGCGCCGGTATCCTGGCGGACATCGCTCCGACTATCCTGGAGATTCTCGGGCTGTCCAAACCTGCAGAAATGACCGGCCAGAGCCTCATAGAGGCGGAATAATCACTAGAACCGTTTTAAACTTCCACGACGCTCTTTGCCGGCTCCGTTCTTGCATGCTTAATGACAAGATCGAAAGCCCCGCTTCCGATCTTCCTGCTAAATCCCCCGGCATCACCGGCTTGGCATCCTTGCCTCGATTACAGAGCAGCGACGGCTATGAAAAAATTTCTCGTTATCGCGCAACTTTTGCTCCTTGTGCCCCACATCTCCCTGGCGGCGCGCGTCTCCCCCGTCGATAACGGCACGGTGACCTCCGGCGTCGGGTGGCGCCTCGACCCGTTCGGCAGCGGGAAGATGGTTTACCACAGCGGCTACGACATCGCCGTACCCGTCGGGACGCCGGTTCATCCGACCCAGAAGGGGACCGTCTACTTCGCCGGACCCTATAAGGGGTATGGCAACCTGGTGGTGGTGGAGCACGGTGAAGGGTACGTGACGATGTACGGACACAACTCGGAAATCCTGGTCAAAGCGGGGGAGAAGGTCGATACGGATACGGTGATTGCCCTGGCGGGGAGTACGGGGAGATCCACCGGCCCCCATGTCCATTACGAGATCCGGCAACTCCCCGGCTTCGCCAAGGTGAGGCATGAAAAGCTGGAAAACGGCATCAAGACTTTTGTCATGAACAACATCGACAGCATAGTGAATAACGCCGTCCAGGGAAAGGGTGGGGGTGAGATCGAGACCATCCTGCCCGACGACATCGACGAGTGATTCAAATCTCGCCCGTCTTCATGCCATCTTTGGCCGCTTCTCAGTCGGCGAATCCTCGACGTAGCGCTGTTTATGCCCGCAGGGTACTACGCCTGCGGTTTTCCTCCTTCGGCGCAACCAAATCTGACATAAATAAGGACGCGATCACAAGTTTTTATTCCTCTTTTTCCCCAACCTCTTCAGCAATGCCGGCAGCTCCAAGGCGTTCAGCACGTCTCCCCTTTCGATCCATCCGCGCCGGGCTACGGCAATCCCGTAGGGGAGGGTGTCGAACTGGCTGACGACATGGACATCGGTGCTGATGACGAGCGGCACCCCCAGCTCCTTTGCCCGCCGGGCGTGGGAGTCGTTGAGATCGAGACGAAACGGGTAGGCGTTGATTTCAAGTGCGGTCCCGGTTTCCTTCGCAACTCGAAGGATCTCCTCCATATCCACGTCGTACGCGTCCCGTTCGCCGAGAAGCCGTCCGGTGGGGTGGGCGATGGCGGAAACCCAGGGGTTCCTCAAGGCGGCGACGATCCGGGCGGTCATCTGCTCTTTCGACTGCCTGAAACCGGAATGGATCGAGGCGACCACGAAGTCGAGTTCCCGCAATGCCTCGTCGGGAAAGTCGAGGCTCCCGTCGCTGCGGATGTCCATCTCGGTCCCGTGCAGGACCCTGAACCCCCGCTGTCTTTTGTTGAACGCCGCGATTTCCTCCCTCTGTTCCTTGAGCCGCTCGACGGTCAGCCCGTGGGCCACCCCCAAGCCTTTCGAGTGGTCGGTCAGTGCTACGTAGGCGAGCCCCCGCTTCCGGGCCGCCGCCGCCACCTCCTCGATGGTATGGGCGCCGTCGCTCCACTTGGAGTGGACGTGGAGGTCCCCCCTGACGTCGCTCAGGGTGATGAGGCGGGGGAGCTTTCCCGCCAGGGCCGCCTCGATTTCCCCTAGGTCTTCACGGATCTCCGGCGGGATGAAGGGGAGGCCGAGGAGCCGGTAAACATCTTCTTCCCTTTCCCCGCCGAGGCGGCGGTTGTCCTTTTCCCGGAAGATGCCGTACTCGTTGATCTTCAGCCCTTGTTTGACCGCCATCTCCCGGAGGCGCACGTTGTGCATCTTGCTTCCGGTGAGGTACGCGAGTGCGGCGCCGAACGATTCACGCTCCACCACCCGCAGATCTACCTGTCCCCCTCCCGCGATCCGTACGCTCGACCTGGTCGGGCCGTGCATCACGATTTCCTTCACCTGGGGGAGCGAGACGAAGGTGGCCATGACCGTAGCCGGCTCGGGAGAGGTGGCGACGATGTCGATGTCCTTGACGGTCTCCTTGCGGCGCCTGATGCTCCCCGCGATCTCGATCTGCTCGACCCTAACCCGCTTTCTCAGCTCTTCCACGAGTTCCATGGCGGCGGGGAGCATCCGCCCGAGGGGCTGGCGCTCCTGCCCCTGCCCCCGTTTCACCGAGGCGATTCCCCTGAGGATGTTCTCCTCGGTCTTCTGCTGGATTCCCGGGATTCCTGCCAGCCGGTGCTCGACGGCTGCCTGTTCCAGTTCCTCGATGGTCGTCACCCCGAGCTTGTCCTGGAGGAGCCTGGCGGTTTTTGGGCCGAGGCCGGGGACAGCGAGGAGGGCGAGGAGCCCGGGGGGGATCTCGCTTTTCAGCCTGTCGTGGGCATGGATGCTCCCGGTCCGGGTGTATTCCTCGATCTTTGCGGACAGCTCCTCCCCGATGCCTGGAATCTCGCGTAGTTCTTCATGGGTGAGGTCGTCAACCCCCTTTGACAGCCCCTCGATATTGAGGGCCGCCCGGCGGTACGCCCGTATCTTGAAAGGGTTGTCCCCCTTGATTTCCAGGATGTCGGCCATCTCGGAGAATATCCGGGCGATCTCCCGGTTTTTCATGTCGTCAGCCCCGGATGTAGAACCACGCCAGACTCTCCTCGTCGTAGCAGACGACATGGGTGCGGAAATCGCTCCCCTTCACCTTGAAGCAGCTCCGCCGCTTGTGGCCAGACGCGGCTTCCTCGGTCCACCGGTCGAGGACCTTGACCACCTCGATCCTGGTTCCGCCGCGCAACAGGACCCGCGGGCTCTCCTCACCCCGGTAGCCTGCGTAGGCTGACACCTCGATCCGCTCCTCGCCCATGCGGTACCCCCGATGTTACCCCAGCAGCTCCAGCTTTACGCTGTCGTCGATCAGGCTCTCCTCGATCGCCTCCCGCACCCACGGTGCGGGGCAGCGGGCAAGGACGCGGGCGGCCCCTTCGGCGACCGCCTGGATGTCGCTCCAGAGGGCATTGCGGATGGCGTGCAGCTGGTTTTCGTGGCACTCCTTCCCCGCGGCCAGGCTTCGGCAGGAGGCGCAGAGGAGCGCCAGGGTCTGTTCGGAAGGCTCGTCCTCGGGGCGGTAGTCCCAGACCCGGAGATCGTCCGTGCCGTCGCACCACTCGCAGCGAAACGCGGCCCGTTTGCCGAGGGCCTTCCCGAATGAGCTGACCAGTTCCTGCCGTTCCTTGTGCGTCTGGTATCCCTTTGCCATGGCTCCTCCTGCAGTTTTGGCGTGACCTGATCCAAGTCAGTATCAGCCCTATGCGGATAAATCTGACAGCGCAACTCTTAAGTATAGTCAATTTTGCCCGCCAGGAAAGGAGCCGACGGAAAAATTTTTTGCTGAGGAGAGATGGTTGTTGTGGAATGATTTTGGTGGGCATCTTTTGGATGCGGCTGGTGGGAGATGGAGGGCTCTCCTCCCTGTGCGAAGAAGAGCCCTTT